>CAIRFY010000516.1 GCA_903877945.1 uncultured Oscillochloris sp.
AATGCATTGCATCCCCCCCCGCGTGCGGGGGGGCTAGGGGGGGTGATCGGCGGGAGCCTTTCTGCGAAGATATTTACAACTGTAGTAATAGCCGATAACGAGTCTTCGCGCCTCCTCGCGAAGCGTGCCGCCAGGGCCGTACTCCAGGCCAGGCCAGGGACGATCTGCGGCATGACGCCCCAGGCATCGCAGCGGGCCAGCACCGCATCGGGCCGGGGCTCGTCGAGGGCCAGACAAATCTCGCCTAGGACACGTTCAGGGGTGAGCATGCCAAGGTAGCCCTGCGCGAGAGCCTCGGAGATCTGGGCGACTGTGGCTGCGTCGGGGTGCAGATTAAGGCGGGAGGCCAGGCGCAGCCCGCGCAACAGACGAGTCGGGTCGTCGCGCAGACTGGAGGAGTGCAGCAGGCGCAGCCGGCCAGCCTTCAGGTCAGCCCGTCCGCCGAACGGATCGAGCAGGGCACCGGCGCGCAAGATGTCACCATTGGCCAACAGTTCCACGGCAACCGCGTTGATGCTGAAGTCCCGCCGACATAGGTCAGCGGCGATGCTGGCCGGGGACACCACGGGCAGCGCGGCGGGCTGCGGATACGTCTCAACCCGCGTGCCCGCCAGATCAAACGTCAGTTCGCCCGCATGCGCCTCGGCGCGGGGGAGAACCAGGGTGGCGGTGCCAAAGGCGCGGTGGCTGGCCAGCACGCGGCCACCCAGGGACTCGGCCAGGGCTACCGCCAGATCCACAGCATCGCCCTCAACCGCAAGGTCAATGTCGCGATCCAAGACCGCACCGCGCAGCAGATCGCGCACGGCCCCGCCGATCAGCCATAGGCCGCAACGACGGCTGGCGGCGATGCTGGCGGCCCGCCCGAGGGCCGCAGCGACATCCGGCATCATGCCGGCAAACAGATCTGCGGGGGCCGCATCCGGCGTGTCGGTCGGCTTGACAGGTACCCGGTTCAATGGTAGCATAACCGTGCATTGCGGGCGATTAGCTCAGTTGGTTAGAGCGCCACGTTGACATCGTGGAGGTCGGTGGTTCGAACCCACTATCGCCCACCACCGCCAATTGTACCACGCTGGTAGACGTGAGTCGCGCTACCAGCCCAACACCCCCCGTGGCACGTCGTCTTCTGTTATTCCCACTACTTATAGCGTTTGCGCTTCTCGTTGGTGCTATCCTCGTGTTCAGCACCCCGACCGGCGCTGCCGTTGATACCGTCACCCTCGCCTGTCCAAATAAGCAGGCTGTTTTCCTCACGGGCAGCGCCGCACCGCCATACGAGTCCCTGATCGTCTACCTGAACGCCCGCCCGGTGGGCGGCGGCAGTTCGGATCAGGATGGCGTATGGCGCATCCCCCTACACGTCAACGAGCACCCTGGGATCTACAATGTTGAGGTGCAGATGCGTAGCACCCACACCTCTGTGAAACGCTTCACCTGCTACGTCGATATTCCCTTGGATGAGACATCGGCGATGCCCACGGAGACCGACACGGCTGAGCCAACCAGGTTTCCGACTGCGGTGCCGACGATCAGAAACGTCGCCGTTACGGCCACAGCTACGGCAATAACGTTCGCGACTGCGATACGCACCCCGGTAACTACAGTCGGAACCACAACGGCGACGATAACCGCTACCAACACCCAAACGTCTCTTCCCGCCGCCGCAACGGCGACCGCCGCCGCCGCAACGGCGACCGCCGCCGCCGCAACGGCGACCGCCACCGCCGCAACGGCGACCGCCGCCGCCGCAACGGCGACCGCCGCCGGAATTGTGATTAGCGACGCTGTCTGTAGCGACGCGAACCCGCTGCCTGACCAGATTACCGAGCTTGTTCAGTTGCGTAGTACGAGAGATACCAGCCTCACCCTTACGGGCTGGAAAATCATCAATATGCGAACCGATGTCTCCTATACCTTCCCCACATTTACGCTCGGCCCCAATACGGATGTCACGGTCTATAGCGGGGTCGGCACCGACAATGTGGCGCAGCCTCCAGATGAATCCTTCCTCTACTGGGGTCGTACCGTTCCGGTTTGGTATGTCAATGATTGGGTTGAACTGCACGACTCCTCGGGAACGCTGATCGACTCCTTCACTCACATCCCCACCACGAACTGCGTTCCAGCATCATAGAACGAGGGGTTTCGTGCGCGTCTTTATCACTGGCATCACCGGGCCGGTTGGCAGCTTTCTGGCTGACCACCTGCTCACCATTCCCGGCCTCGAACTCCACGTCTTCAAACGCTGGCGCAGCGACCCGCGACCGATTGCACATCTACGTGGCCGCGTCACCGTCCACGAGGGCGATATTGAAGACGCCTTCGCCGTTGATGTGGCGGTGCGATCCGCCGCCCCCGAGCGCGTCTTTCACCTGGCCGCCCAGAGCTATCCGAGCGCCTCGTGGCAGGCACCCGTCCACACTATGCGCGCCAACGTGGAGGGCACGCTGAATGTGCTGGAGGCATTACGCCGTCACGCGCCCGCCGCACGCATCCACATCGCCGGCACCAGCGCCGAATACGGGTTCGTGCGCCCCGACGAGGTGCCCATCCGCGAAGATCACCCCCTGCGCCCCGGTAGCCCTTACGGAGTCAGCAAGGTGGCCGCCGAGCTGACTGGCCTGCAGTACCACGATAACTTCGGCATGCACGTGCTGGTCACCCGCTCGTTCAACCACGTTGGCCCGCGCCAGGGCGACCGCTGCTCGATCCAGACGTTCTGCCGCCAGATGGCCGAGATCGAGGCCGGACACCAGCCGCCAGCCCTGCTGGTGGGCAACCTGGAGCCGCGCCGCGACTTCACCCACATGCGCGATGTCGCCCGTGCCCTCTGGCTGCTGCTGGAGCGCGGCACACCCGGCGAGGTTTACAACCTCTGCTCGGGGCGGGCCACGCGCATCGGCGACATTGTGCAGATGGTGGTGGATCGCGGGCGTGTCCCCGTCGAGGTGCGCCAGGATCCGGCCCGCCTGCGGCCCAGCGACGAGCCCATCCTCCAGGGCGACAACCGCAAGCTGCGCACGGCCACCGGCTGGGAGCCGACCATCGGTATGGAGGAGATTGTGGAGGAACTGCTGGAGTACTGGCGGGATCAATGCAAAATGTAAAATGTAAAATGCAAAATGGCAACAGAGCAAAAGTCACCCTGTCACACATGTCACGC
>CAIRFY010000517.1 GCA_903877945.1 uncultured Oscillochloris sp.
CATCGTTTCGTCGCTGAATTGTCAATCTGGATTGAAACATGCCTGCCTAAGGCATGTTTCAAAATGGGCACATTCAGCTTGACAGTCTTGCGACGAGGCGATGAGGTGATGAGGCGATACGGAGCGCCTCACCGCGTCATCGTTTCGTCGCTGAATTGTCAATCTGGATTGAAACATGCCTAAGGAATGGTTCATATCTGCTTTGCAGTTTGACGATGAGGCGATGACAGACGATGGCACAGGACGCGCTGGCGCTCGCCGGTGGGAGTGAAACCAAACCAGCGATAGAGTCGCTGTGCGTGGGTATTATATGCCTGCGTGTTGAGGGTGATGATCGTCGCGCCCTGGCTTGTCCCAGAGGCGATCACCGCAGCCAGCAAGCCCACACCGATTCGGCGACCCTGCTGGCTCGGATCGACTGCGATCCGCACCAGATGGATGAGTCGACCGCCGAAGTGACTGGTCGCATAGGCATAGCCCACCATGACAGTATCGATCTCGGCCAGCAAAAAGAGTGGCCCCTGGATGATTGCCGGCCCAAGAACCGTGTCATCCTTCGTCCACTGGGGTTCGAAGCAGGCGCGATCAAGGCGCAGCACGTCAGCTATATCAACGCTGGTTCCTGATCGAACATGTACATCGGGGTTGCCAAAATCGGGGATGCTCAGATCGTGCTTCTCATAGACGATAACCTCGGTCGTGAACACATAGCCATAATCGTTGAGCGCGGGGACAAGCCAAGCATCGACAGCCTCATCCCCGGCATAGTAAACGTCGCGCACGCCGTGATCGACAAGCTGCGCGTGGAGCGTGGGGATGAGGATGTCAAGCCCAGTGCGCAGATCGATGCCATCGGCGAGGGCCACGCCGCGCAGCCAGCATGTCTCATCGACCGGACAGCCCACTACGGCGACAGCCAGCAGCTCCTCATCGGCGCTGAGGGCTGCGCCAAGCCCGGCCTCCAGGAGCGACGGCAACTCGTCACCAGTCAGCCCATAGTAGTGTCGCCCGCCATCGCGCAGGAGCCGCGACACCTTCGTCAGATCGTCGCCGCATACCGGGCGGGTGCGGGCGCTGTTGAGATTAGGACTTTTGCGGAAGAGCCACATAGCCGTGGTATGATGTCCTCGCCAGTGCAGAGTAGGTTCGACCGTATGGGCTGATCAGCGCTGATCCCTAGCCCCCTCAGATCAGATGATGGTGATCAGCTTTCGATATTGTACAACATAACCATGCGAACGTACTTACGGGTGCAATGGCGGCGATTGTTTGGCCTCAATCTGAGCCAAGTGACACCGCTCCTTTTTGTGGGCGGGCAGTTTCACCCATCACAGTGGCCGCAGATCTGTGACCTGGGCGTGCGGGCCGTCCTGAGCCTTCAGGCCGAGTACGAGGATCGTTTTTATGGCCCGCCGCCTGAGCGCATGCTGCGCCTGCTCGTCTCTGATTTTCACGCCCCGACGCTCAGCCAACTCAGCCAGGGCGTGGCTTTTATCGCGGCGGCCCACGACGACGGCATGCCGGTGTTTGTCCACTGTCACGCTGGCGTCGGGCGTGCGCCCCTGATGGCAGCGGCATACCTGATCTCGCGTCATGGGATGTCGTACCGCAATGCGCTGCGGCACGTGCATGCGGCCCGGCCAATTATGGCACCGAACCTCCGTCAGATTGCCCGGCTGCGCGAGTACGAGAAGCGAACCTACCGTTAGGCATGTTTCAAAATGGGTACATTCAGCTTGACAGTTCAGCGATGAGGCGATGAGGCGATGAGGCGATACGGAAC
>CAIRFY010000518.1 GCA_903877945.1 uncultured Oscillochloris sp.
CATTTTGAAACATGCCTTAGGAGTAATTTTATGCCGATCTACGAATACCAGTGCCCCGCGTGCAGCGGCACATTCCAGAAGCTCGTCCGGGGCTTCAGCGACCCGCCCGATCTGGTCTGCCCGCGCTGTGGCAACCATCAGGTGCGTCGCGCCGTCTCACGATTTGCTACTCTTAAGTCTGAGGATGCGCGGATGGAGGCGATGGCCGACCCGGCCAGCTTCGCGGGCCTCGATGAGAACGACCCGCGCTCGGTCGCCCGCTGGGCTAAGCGCATGGGCAAGGAACTCGGCGAGGACGCTGGTGAGGACTGGGAGCAGATGGTAGACCAGATGCTCGAAGAGGAGATGTCGGGCGAGGCGGGCGATGAGACACCAGAAGACGGCAGCCCGCCCAAACCATCTAAAAAGGCCACCGACCTCGGCTGGGGATAATTTAAGGATATAGATCTATGTTTAAACGCCTATTTGGCCGCACCCAAGACACGCCACGCACCGAGGAGGAGTCCCAGGCTGAGGAGGCCCAGGTCTCACAGAGCCTTGAGAAGTCGCGCCAAGGCATCTTCGGGCGCATCTCGAAGATGTTCGCCACCGACGACCCGATCACGGATGAGCTCTGGGATGAGCTTGAGGAGTCGCTCATCCAGGGCGACGTTGGCCTGGAGACCACGCTGTACCTGGTGAACCGGACCAAGGACCGCGTGAATCGCCACGGCACCAAGAAGGCTCGCGATGTGCGCGACATGCTTAAGTCCGAGATGGTGCGTACCTTCCAGGAGTTCGCCGGTCAGCAGCAGATCAACGCACGGCCTTATGTCGTGCTGGTGGTGGGCGTGAACGGCGCAGGCAAGACGACTATCATTGCCAAGCTGGCTCACCGCTACAAGCATCGCTTCGGCAAGAAGGTGATGCTGGCGGCCGGCGACACCTTCCGCGCTGCCGCCACCGAGCAACTCGAAACCTGGGCCGAGCGGGCGGGCGTGCCCTGCGTGAGCATGGGCCAGGGTGCCGACTCTGCCGCCGTGGTCTTCAAGGCGCTCGACGCTGCCGTCGAGCAGGACGTGGATATACTGATCATCGACACCGCCGGGCGACTCCAGGCTAAGTTCAACCTGATGCTTGAGTTGGAGAAGATCCGCAACATTATTCGGCGCAAGATGCCCGACGCCCCCCACGAGGTGCTGCTGGTGATCGACGCGACCACCGGCCAGAACGGCGTGCTTCAGGCGAAGGCGTTCCTCAAATCGGCCGGGGTCAGCGACGTGGCCGTGACCAAGCTCGACGGCACGGCCAAGGGCGGGATCGCCTTCGCCATCGCCCAGGACATCGAGCGGCCTATCCGCTACATCGGCACTGGCGAGA
Source organism: uncultured Oscillochloris sp. (assembly GCA_903877945.1). Lineage (GTDB taxonomy): Bacteria > Chloroflexota > Chloroflexia > Chloroflexales > Chloroflexaceae > Oscillochloris. The sequence goes on from CAIRFY010000518.1 coordinate 1,360, forward strand.
AGATGGGCGATCTGGCGATGTTTGACGCCCAGGCGTTTGTGGACGCGCTCTTCGCGTAGGGTCTCGGCCCTATACCCTGCACCTAGCGTCGTTAAAAAAGTGCCAGTGAAGCTGGCACTTTTTTAACGACGCTAGGTGTTTGTATTTCGAAAGCCTACGGCAGGTGGTGGCTATTGCTCCAGCATATAGCCGAGGCCGCGCCGCGTTTTGATCAGATCGCTGTCAGTATCAGCCTGACGGATGCGCGCACGCAGCCCGGCCACCAGCATATCGAGGGCGGCGGCGTGCTGAGCGGTTTCGTAGGGCTGCCCCCAGATATGCAAGGCGCACTCATCGCGGGTACAGAGGCGTCCGGCGTTACGATAGAGCAACAGCAACAGCCGGGACTGACCAGGGGTTAGATCAAGGGCGCGCCCGTCGAGCAAGAAGACCATCATTTGGTCGTCGTAGCGCAGGCCACGCGAGGGCACGTAGGTGTCGAGCGGATCCACAAACTTTAGCAGGGACGGCCCGCTGCCCAGGCCGATCAGATCCTCGGTCTGAAGCGGGTGCGCCTCAGTCAGTCGCCGCCCGTTCACGTAGGTACCGTTGGCGCTGCCCGCGTCGATCAGGACGTAGCGCAGCCCCTGGCGCTCGATCCGTGCGTGGAGCCGCGAGACCTCGCGCCGCTGAACCACCACATCACAGCCCGTCTCACGACCAATCGTGCTTACCGCGCCGCGTAGCGAGAACTCGGTCGGCTGCACGGCTTGCTCGTTGAGCGCGAGCAGCAGCGCCACCTGTTCCTTCTGCTGTTGCTCAGGCATATCTTTCTCCCCGACACATCGCCGCTTAGGTATGTTTCAGATTGCGGATTTTAGATTGCAGATTTGCCGCAACAGGACGCGGTACACATGTTCGTAGTCGCGGATTCAGCCGCGTGTCGACACCTGCTCCACCACCTCAAGGATCCGCTCGGCCCGTCGGCCATAGGTATGATCTCGTGCCACGTCGCGCCGGGCCACACCACCCCGCACGTCATCCCCTGCGGTCAGGGCCGCCGCCAAGGCGGCTTGCAAACTAGCTAGGTTCCGCCGCACAAAGGTGTGGCCAAGCTGCGGTGGCACAATCTCGCGCAGGGCGGGGATGTCCGGCAGCACCATCGGTTGGCCGAGGGCCAGGTACTCGAACAGCTTCAGCGGGGAGGCCGTCACATCCGTGACCGTGTCGGGGATGGCCAGCACGTTGGCCGCGCCTAGGAACGTCAGCACCTCGGACTGCGGGCGCGGGCCGAACAGCCCGAGGGTCGGACGCGGGCCGGACTCCGGGGCCACACCCTCGCCCTGCCACACCAGAAAGCCCAGACCCTCAGCCTGACGACGCAGAGCTTCCCGCTCGGCATCGCGCCCGCCCACCAGCAGCAGGGTCAGCCCAGGGAAGCTTCCCGCCAGACGCGCCACCGCGTCAACCAGCCCGTCCAGCCAGCGATGCGCAAACGTCATCCCGGCGTAGGCAATCACCGGCGCACCGGCGGGCAGACCAAGGGCGACCCGGCAGGTGCCGCGATCCTGCGGGGCGAAGAGCCGTTCGTCATAGGCATCGGGCACCACAAAGACATCCTCAGGCCGTCGCCAGCCGATGATGTCGAGCAGACGACGAAAATCCTCCGTCAGCGAGACCACCGCCGCTGAGCGGGTGAGAGCAACGCGGTCGATCAGATGCAGCAGACCTTCGGCCCAAGGCTCCTTGGCCCGCGAAGGGTTGCGCGACTCCAGATCGTGGGCCTCGTAGATCACCGGCACGCCCAGAAGCGGGCCATAGACCCCGGCCCACCACGCAGCGCAGATCACCTGGCGTACATACACCGCCTCAATCTCGTGTGCGCGTGGGGCCAGCAAGGCCGCCGTCATCAGCGCAAAGGCGCTATGCTCAAGGTAGTAGAGCAGCGTACTCTTATACAGCCGGGAGAGCTTGCCAATCGCGGGGCGCGGCAGATGTTGGGCACCAACCTCCGCGAAACGGCTCGGCTCACGGCCCCAACGCGGAATGAGCGCCAGCGTATCAGGCCGCCGCGCCCGCAACTCGCGCAGGGTCGTATAGGTCTGAATCGCATTGGCCGACTTCAGAGCCAAACTCGTAGGGTAGGCGATATAGACGATCATACGGCGATAGTTTAGCCGACTTCGCCGCACGCTGCAAATATAACGTCAACTGATCGCCGGACAGCCCTCACCCCCTCATCCCTTCTCCCTGAGGGGGTGAGGGGGTGAGGACTGACGTTGCAATAGCCCTATATTCGCTGGGAGCGACTTCGCCCTCCCCCTCAGATCACTGGTCGTCGCTGGCGCTAATCACCGCCTGAGCGATCTGGTCGCCACGGCCCTGGGGCAGGTACACATAGCGCCCGCCGAGCCATGCGGCGAGTTGCTGGGCCTCGCCACGTGAGACGTAGCTACGCTGAGTGTCGATCACCACCGCGCCGATCCCGGCAGCCTTCAGGCGCCCGCAGAGGGTTTGCACCTCCGTGCGAGCCTGGGCCATCCGCTCCTCCTTGCCCTGACCGGGCGTAGGCTGAAGCGGCACATTCGGTCGTCCGTCGGTAATCAGCACAAGCGTTGTGCGGTGGATACCACGGGCACGGGCCTGGTCGGCGACCTGGTAGGCGGCCAGGAGCGCGGCGGCGAGGGGCGTACCGCCGCCGGTGGGCAGCACATCGAGGGCGCGCTTGGCCAGTTCGACGCTCTGCGAGGGTGGCAGCAACACGTCGGCGCGATCACCTCGGAAGGCCAGGAGGGCCACGTGGTCGCGGTGAACATACGCCTGCTGGAGCAGAGCGTTCACCGCGCCCTTCGCCTGGCGCATGCGGTGGAGGGCCATCGATCCGCTGGCGTCGACCACAAAACAGAAGAGCGTACCCGCCTTACTGCGAAACTTCTTGATGTGCAAGTCGTCAGCGCGCAGACGGATGCTCGCCCGCACCGGCGGCGAAGGCCGGTGGCCAACCACCGGGGGGCGGGCATCATCATCCGCCTTACGGGATCGCTGCCACGGCGCGGCCGCCCGCAGCGTGGCTACCACATCCAAGCGACCCTGGCCCGGCAGGCCGGGGATCGAGCGGATATGCCGCCCGCGCTGGCCCGACGTATTGCCACGCGAGCCACTGCGCCCACCGCGCCGTATGCTAAAAGGAGTCGAGAGGACATCAGGTGGCACATCGGCGTCCATAGCCGACAGCACCAGATCCTCAACGCTCAGATCCTCCTCTTCGGGCGGGGGCGGGGGCTGCTCCTCCTGTTCATCGTCCTCCGGCTGCTCCTCATCCTGCGGGGGCGGAGGCTGCTCGGGCTGCGGCTGCTCTTGCGGGGGCTGCTCGGGCTGGGCCTCGTCCTCAAACTCCGGCGTGCGGGTCGCACGCGGCACCATCACGAAGCGCACCGCCCGCTCAAGATCCTCATCGCTGACCGCATCGCGGCCCGCCAGGGCCGCTGAGGCCAGGGCCGTCCGCACAGCGAAGATGTCGGCGCGGTGGCCTTCAACCCCCAGGGCCAGGGCCGACTGACTGAGCTGAACCATCTGGGCGTCGCTGATCGTCACCGTGGGCAGCGCCTCGCGGGCAGCCAGCACCGTCGCCGCCAGCAGCGCCTCGTCATCATCGTACTCATCCGTCACAACGGGCGCTTTAGCGCGGACGCGGCGCTTAACGCGCTGGGCCGCATCAGCGTTCAGGTTGCGGCGCACCACCTCCGCACGTGCGCGGGCCGGAGACTTGCCAATCGGGGCCACGATCAAGCCCACCCGATCAAGCAGGTGGCGGCGCGGCGGCCCCTCAGCCGGATCGTAGGTGGCAATCAGGGCAAAGCGGGACACCTCGACCACGCTCAGGCCCTCACGCTCAACCCGTACAACCCCGCTGTCAAGGGCCGACAACAGATGGTTGATCGTGCTATCGTCCAGAAGGTTCACGCCATCAGCGTAGAGGATACCGCCGTTTGCCTTAGCGAGCAGGCCACTGCGGTGGATGCGCTCACCGCGAGCCAGAGTCGCCTCCAGATCCAGCCCGCCAAGGAGCCGATCCTCCGTGACACCGACGGGAAGTTCAACAAAAGGCGGAGGGGTACTCGTCGCCGCCGATGCCCCAGCCAACCGGGCGAAGCTGCGGGCCAGCGTACTCTTACCAGTACCAACACCGGCAGCAATCACCACACCGCCGAGAGCCGGGTCAACCGCCAAAAAGAGCAGTGCCTGACGGGCGGTATCGAGGCCCACCAGAGCGGAGAAAGGGAGAGTCGTATAGGAAGCATTCACAACGTTGTCTCACATCAATGCGAGATGCAAAATGCAAAATACAAAATGCAACCTTACTGCATTTTGCATTTCGCATTTCGCATCTCGCATTTACACCAATACCTCGTCCACCACCCGCTCGATCCGCACCGCATCGTCCTGGGTCTCCAGGGGATCCTTGCGCAGACGGTGGCGGAGGGCGAGGAGTGTGATCCGACGCACGTCCTCAAGCTTCACCTCGTTATGGCCCTCAAGTGCGGCCAACGAAGTTGCAGTACGGCTCAGGGTGAGTTCACCGCGATGACCGTCAATCTCAAGCTTCACACAGAGCTCGGCGATCTTATAGAGGATCGGGTCAGGCAGCACCACATCGGGCAGGCGCTTCTGAGCGCCCCTGATCTTGCGCTGGAGCTTGAGCGTCTCCTTCTCCCAAAAAGCGGCGAAGGCGAAGGGGTCAGCATCGTAGGCCCGGCGACGGCGCACGATCTCCACCCGTTCCTCGACATCGGTGATCGTGACGATGCGGGCGTGGAGGCCGAAGCGGTCGAGCAACTGCGGGCGCAAATCGCCCTCTTCAGGGTTGCCGCTCCCCACCAGCACAAAGCGAGCCGGGTGACGGATACTGATACCCTCGCGCTCAACGACGTTTGTGCCGCTGGCCGCGACATCGAGGAGCACGTCTACCAGGTGATCCTCAAGCAGGTTCACCTCATCAATGTAGAGGAATCCACGGTTAGCGCGGGCCAGCAGGCCAGGGGCAAATGCCTGGACACCCTGGGTCAGGGCGCGCTCAATATCGAGGGTGCCGCAGACACGGTCTTCGGTGGCACCGAGGGGCAGGTCAACCACCGGCACCGGGATGGTGACAGCGGTGGGTTTAAGAGCGGCCTTTTTGCCATCAGGGTGGTTCGTGCAACGCTCACACAGGCCAGCGGTTCGCTCGGGGGCGCACGAGTAGGCGCAGCCAGCGATGGCCTTAATCGGCGGGAGCATCGCGGCGAGGGCACGTACGGCGGTACTCTTGGCAGTACCGCGATGGCCCATCACCATCACTCCGCCGATGGTCGGGCTCACCACACAGAGCATCAGGGCCAGCTTCAGTTCAACCTGGCCAACAAGGGCGGCAAACGGGTACGGGGGGACGGCGGCGTTCGGATTGGGAGCGGTGCCATTCTGCGACTCCGCCGGGGGCGGCGTCTCAAGGATCTCTTTCGGCATAGGGAATCACTCAACAGTATGGCGGCGACACGGCCGCATCACAAAAAAAGATCCCGGAGGAGGACACCCCTCCAGGATCCCTGCATCGGGGCGTGAGACAGATCCCACGCGGCCTACAAGGCACAGGCGGGGGGGCGTTACCAGTTCGACTTCTCCGGCAGAACCGAACCGACAGCGGGCTTGCGCTCATCGCTACCACTGCCGCGAACGCGCCGGGCGAATGCCGTGACATTTGTCCACAGGAACATGAGCGCGAGGGACAAAACCGTCAGGATCAGACAAGACCAACAGAGAAATGTCGGGGCGAACGGGCCGAGCATTTGGGTGGCTCCGCTGAGACCGTTTGGCATGATTTCCTCCTGGCGACCCTCTCTCGCCTTTGCATCGGGGAGGGCGTTATCACTTCACGCACGTTTTGTGGATCTACACGAACGCTCTTGCCCAATTCTACCACATATCGGAAGTGTGCCTGCAGAACGCAAACTGCTCCCTAGGGCCAATACCTTGTCAAACGACGAATCTCTCGCCGCTCGGCCCTCACCCCCTAGCCCCCTCTCCCTGAGCGGGAGAGGGGGTGTCGGATGTGTTCTATTGTGCAATGTCACCGATACATAGGGCTGGCCGGTCGGCGCAAATCGACATAGCAATACGATTCGCCGGACTTCTGGAGCGCCGCCAGGATTGCCATCTTGCTATCGAGTTCGCCCTCATCACCAAAACAGATCGTCGTGTTGCCATCGACCGTCAAGGTCATACCCTTCTTCGGATCCTGGTTCGCTTCGGTGACATACATGCCCAACTCCTTGAGCAAGCGGGTCACGACCAGCTTTGTGGCAATATCCATATGTGACATATCGCCGACAGATGGCTGCACCAGATCAAGCACGAAGGTCAGAACCGGCTTGACCGGTTTGCCGCCAAAGAGGTCATCGGCTGAGGCCCCGTCAGGCACGATGTCAGGCTCCACGGCTCCGAAGACACCAAGAAACTCCTTGTACTCCAGGGGATGTACCGTGGTCATATCAACGTGAGGCGTGGTGCGCGTCATGATCTGGCGGGCCAGATGATCGAAGATAGTATTAAAACCCTCGTCGACCAGCGCCAGCTTACAGGCGTCGGCCAGTTCGCGGATCTTGCGATCCAGCGGGATGCGGGCCAGCACCGGCAGGTTGATCCGCTCGGCGAAGCGCTCGGCCACGCCGCTGCCATCATCGCGGTTGACAATCAGGCCGATCAGGCGGGTCTTCCCGCCCATACCGGCAAAGTACTTGGCCGCACTGGCGATATTATTGGCCGCGTAGAGGCTCTGGCGATCATTGCCGCAGAGAATGATCACCTCCTCAGCCAGCGAGCGCGAAAGCGGCGTGGCAAAACCGCCGCAGACCACATCGCCCAAGAAGTCCATCACCACATAATCCAGTGCCCACTGGCTCATGCCGAACTTCTCAAGCAGATCAAAGCCAAAGGTGATCCCGCGCCCGCCGCAGCCACGTCCAACCTCAGGGCCGCCAATCTCACAGCCATAGACCGTGGCCGCCCCGCCCATAATCGGGGTCTTAAAGATGACATGCTGGGTTTGGAGCGCATCCTCACGACCGGTTTCCTTATACTCGCGCCACACATCCCCCAAGGTGGGCAGGCTCACACCACCAAACAGCGCATTGCAGCTATCGTGCTTAGGATCGCAGCCGAGTTGCATCACCCGGTTGCCCAGCAGCGCCAGCTTACTCACCAGATTGGTGGTGAAGAACGACTTACCCATCCCGCCCTTGCCATAGACCGCAAGCATACGGGCGGCGCGTGTTCCGGGCGGCATTGGACGTGACATGCACCAACCCCTTCGTTGGAGCGCGTAGGGACGCATCGCGATGCGCCCCTACACACCCGCGCCATTCTGCGGCCACTCCACCACCACTTTGAGACACGCCGGATCTTCAAAGGCCAGTCGGTAGGCGGCCTGAATACGATCAAGCGGCACCCGGTGAGTCAGCAGGCCACGCACATCGAGATCGCCCGAGGCGATCAGATCCCGCGCACGGGGCAGGTCGCCATCGGCACCGAACTGCCACTCGCGGGCGATCAGCACCTGGGCCTCGCGCATAAACAGCGGGGCGTAGGGCAGGTTCAGCGTATCATAGTAGCCAAGCAGCAGGACGCGCCCGTGGTTTGCCAGCAGGGGCAAGGCACCAGACAGGGCCGTCATCGAGCCGGTGGCATCGACCAGCAGGTTAATGTTTGCCTCGCTGATCGCCTCATCCAACGACTCGCGATTAATATCGATGACCTGATCAGCCTTCGATACTTCCAACCGTACACCGACCCGGTCAGCTACCGCCACGTAGGATGCGCCCGCGTGCTTTGCCAGCCGAGCGGCCAACTGGCCGACGATACCCTGACCAAGGACAAGCACCCGGTCATCTTTACGAATGTTCGCGATATTCATGCCGTGCAGAGCCGTCGCAGCGAGGGCCAGGATCACCCCGGTGGCCGGATCGATCCCACCCAAAGGCACCACCCGCTCGGCCTCCGCACTAATGAACTCGCTCTGGCCTCCCCAGGCCGGATTTATCCCACGGAAGCAGCGGGCGCCACCGATGTACACCCACTGACCGAGCAAATCCTTGGGCGCCTTTGCGCCAACCTGCACCACCTGGCCAACCGTCTCATAGCCAGGAATGACCGGGAAGAGCAACTGGGGTTGCGGCAAACGACCATCGAGCAGCATCCGCTCGGTACCAGCACTAATCGAGGTGTAGGCCGTACGGATCAGCACATCGCCGACACGTGGCTCATTGACCTGCACAGTCCGCAGTTCCACCACATTGCGACGAGGGATAACAACAGCGCGAGATTTGATCGGCATAGTGGCGTTGCCTTTTAGTTTGCCCCCGGCGGCCATCGTGGCCGTCGGCTGCCTTTAGCTACGAACGGCGGATTGTGCGTTGGCGCTCTGTTGCAGGGCGCGACGCTGGCGGCCTGAGCGGATTCCCCGAACCACAAACTGCGCGGCGTTGAAGAGGTAGGTGATATACGCAAAGACCATCACCCACATCACGGTAGACTCACCGGCACCGATCCACTTGGCCACAAAGTAGGCGTTATGGGTCAGGATAGCAATCAGGTTGCCCAGATCCTCCCAGAAGAACTCCTTGGCCATGAAGTAGTGGTCGTACATGTCGTACTCCCAGAGCATGCCGGTGATCGTCAGCGCCCAGATCAAGGAGATCTTGACCCAGATACTGATCGTCGCCGGCCAGTAGCCATCGCCATTGCCAAGGTACAGGTAGCGGATGACCAGCCCGAAGCTGATCAGGAAGGCGATGAACTGGATGGGCGCGAGAATAATCTGCACGCGCGTCCACTTTGATCGCTCGCGGCGGGCCAGTTGGTCAGGTGTATACATAGTCATTGTTGATTGGGCGATTTTAGATTTTGGATTTTGGATTGTCTGCGAAGATAAGCGCACTCAATCCGAAATCCAAAATCCGAAATCCGAAATCCAAAATCCGAACTCCAAAATCCGAAATCCCTACCCCACCGTATCCATCGCCAGCACCGTGCCAATATCCTTGTGCGAGAGACCCTTAAACTCATGGACACTGATACCGCGCAGGATACTTACCGCCGTCACCATCAGCAGCGCCTCAAACCCGAAGATCAGGGCATAGCCGCTGGTCGCGGGCATCAGCCTACTCTCGACCAGCACCGAAACCAGGGCACCGCTGAGTACATTGGCAAAGCCGTTGCCGAGACCCTGGGCCATTCCCCAGATCCCCATATACAAACCGGCCTGACCTTCGATTGTCATCTCCATCATCATGGAGAGACTGCCCACATTGAAGAACCCAATCGCCAAGCCCACCAGCAGCAAGCCGGGGTTGATCAGAACCACCTGGTAGGTCAGACTCGATAGTGCAATCAGGGCCATACCAATGGCGATGCCGATGCCACCGATGGATGCAATGGTCTTTTTTGTGATCGGGAAGATGTTGGAGATAATCCCGATGCCGAACATACCCAGCAGCGCACTAGCGCCCCAGACCTGTTGGAATTTCGCGGTGTCGGCGGGAGATAGACCAAAGACCACCCCGCCAAAGGGTTCAAGAATAGCATCCTGGAGAAAGATACCCATAATCCCCAGCAGCACATAGAGGAAGAAACCACGAGCCTGCGGGTTGCCCCCGATGAGCCGGGCGGCGACCCGCAACGTACCCAGGGGCGAGTCACTCTCTTCGGGCTGCTTCGCCAGCATTTTTGCATGCGCCTCCTTGGTAATGCGCGGCTCAACACCGATCAGACCGATGATCATCGTTACGAGCACAATCACCGGGGTCAGGTTATAGAGGTTCTGCATCATCTCAGGCGTATACGTTGGCATCATCTGACGGGACACACCGGCGGAGGCGATGCCGCTAATGATCACCGTCGCCCAGACTACGGCCACAACCGTGCCGCGATTCTTCTCGGGGACCACTTCGGCGATCAGAGCATTCGAAGAACTGCCGTTCATCGCCATCGCCATACCGAAGAAGGCGATGAGCCCAAACGCCTCAATCGTAGAGGCCGTGATATGGGAGCTTCTCTCACCAATGCCAGCAGCGATTGAGGGCAGGAAGAGCAGCGGAACAGAGGCGAGCAGGCCGCTCAGCAGGATATACGGGCTGCGCCGGTAGCCCAAGATCGGGTGTCTATCAGAGATGCGGCCCCAGTAAGGGTAGAGGAACGAGATGAAGTGGTGCAGGCCAATCAGCGACGTGACAACCACCGCAGTAGCCTTCAGATCGGCAATCGCGACCCGATTGAAGTTAAAGGTGAGCAGCGCGAACATCCAGCCTGCTCCGATACGTGTGATCGCCAACTGGATGATCTTCATGACAAATCGCACAAAGGCCATTCGGACATCCCCATTTCTCTCGTGAGTGGAAGCGACATCCCTGACGTGAAGGGGTATCGCCCATGCTACCCACCGGCGATGGGCACACAACACCCGTGCGATCACGGCTGCGGCTGGCTAAAAGGCGCGCCAGACGCCGTAAAACGGATCTATCCAGGCTGATCTCACATGAAGGCGTGATGGGCAGGAGTATAGCATAGGGTAAAAAAAGCTTCAATATCTACAAAAGCCGTGCAAGTGCTTGACACCAAAAAAGATGTCATAATATGTAAATATTTCTTGTTAAGAAACATGATTATAGGGCATTAATTGCGGAAAATACCTGTATTGTTTCAGGTTTCACGTTTTATTTTCGCTATAAAAGCAATTAATTCACGTCTCGAAGTGAATGTCTGCACGAGGGCGCGGGGAGGCGACGAGGCGACGAGATGAATTGTCATATTATTCGATTTTGAGCAATGCTATGCTATAATAAACAAAATTTCGCTGCTGAGGGAGCTGATGTATGTACGTGCGCTGGATTGTACGGCGGCATAAAAACGCCAATATTGCGGACACGAGCTTTTTCGACGCCTACCTTGTCGAAAGCTACCGCGATCAAAAAGGAGCGCCGCGCCAACGTACCGTCTGCTACCTTGGCAACATCCGCCAGATTGGCGACCAGTTCCCCACTATCGAGCGCGAAATCTTCCTCCTGCGCGCCGAGCGCATTTTGGAGTCGATTGAAGAACTGAGCGATAGTGATCGCCAGCACGTGATGAACGATCTGCGTCAGCGGGTGCCGCCATTGGACTATGACGAGGTGATCTGGGCCTTCAGCGAGAACCTGCGCTGGTACAAACTCTGGTGGGAGGAGCATGGCGGTGGGCCGAGCGATGAAGAACTTCTGCGCGTCATTCAGTCAGCCCGTGGGAGAGTTGGGCCAATTTAACGGTATACTGCAACAACGCCAGTAGGGACAAGCGCGGCACTACCTAACCCGTTGGTATATCAAAGACAACGCCCATGGAACGCAGCACTATTCTCCTCGTAGATGATAACCCGCAGATTATTGCCATCCTCTCTGATCTCCTGCGCCCCCTTGATTACCGTCTCCTGAGCGCGATGAACGGCAACGATGCCCTCGAACTGGCCGCCGCACACCGGCCCGATCTCGTGCTCCTTGATGTGATGATGCCGGGCATGAACGGATTCAGTGTGTGTCAGGCACTGAGGGCCGATCCGCAGCTTGCCAGGGTTCCGGTGATCATGATCACGGCGCTGGACGACCGCGCCTCGCGCCTCCACGGATTCGAGGCGGGCGCTGATGATTTTATTGGCAAGCCGTTTGATTATGTCGAGCTACGCACCCGCGTCGCCACCACCCTCCGGCTTAACCGCTACCGCCTGCTGCTTGAAGAGCAAGAGCGCGCCGCTGTAGAGAAGGCCCGCTTTGCCTGGGTTATTGCGCAGTCAGACGATGGCTACCTGATCATTGGTGCCGACCAGTGCATTCAGTATAGTAACCAGCGCGCACGTGACCTCCTGAGTATCGGTGAGGACGAGCAGGAATCCCTTCTCACGTGCATCGCCCGTCAGTACAGCTTTGTCCCGCAGCAGGCGTGGAATACATGGCCGCAGCCGCTCCCCCATGTTGTGCCGCGCCTGCTTGTGCGCCCCGAGACGACGACATCTGCCGAATTCTGGGTCCAGGTGGATCTGGCTGCGCAGCCCCCTGGCGGTGACGACCGGCCCGTGGTGCGCCTGCGTGATGTCACGACGCAGATCACCTCGCAGCGCGATATGTGGACCTTCCACGCCATGGTCGCCCATAAAATGCGGACGCCTCTGGTGAGCATCCTGGGCGGACTCACCCTAATCAACGATGGCGCCGACACGATGAGCCGCAGCGGGATTGCGCGCATCGCGGGAATTGCCGTCGCCGGAGCCCGCCGACTCCAGGATGAGATCGAGGATATTCTGAACTATATGCGCCCCCCGGCTGACATCTACGGGAGCGACATCATAACCCTCGACGACATACGCGTGATCGTGGACGATATTGCTGCTAATATCCAGATCGCGCCGATCAAGGTAATCCGACACGACCTCGATGTGAATCGGCGCATTGCTATCACCCGGCACAGCCTGGAGGTAACCATGCGCGAACTGCTGGAGAACGCGCAGAAGTTTCACCCCACGCATAGCCCACAGGTCAGTGTCACGATTACCCCCGCCGCCGATAACCAGATCATCGTGCGTGTGGCCGACGATGGGTTAAGCCTCTCTCCAGAGCAGATCAGATCGGCGTGGCACCCCTACTACCAGGGCGAGCGCAGCTTCACCGGGCAGATCGAGGGCATGGGCCTCGGTCTGGCTCTCGTGGCGCGGATCATCTATGCGGTAGGTGGGCGCTGCGCTATCGCAAACTGCAACGATGGTCAGGGCGTTGTTGTCGAGATGTACATCCCTCTCGCACAGCGATGAGATGCCCTCAGGGCATGTGCAAAGTCGTGTGACGCCGAGCAGCCCTCACCCCCCAGCCCCCTCTCCCTGTGAGGGAGAGGGGTAGGGGGTGAGGGCCGGAGGGTGACTTTGCTCATGCCCTGGAGATGCCCTCCTTCCGTTTGACGCTACTCTTACGATCTGCTACTCTGTTTGCCTGATTAGGGCGAGCGCAAAGTGAGGAGAGGCGTACTGTGCGGATTGTGATCACCGGCGCGAGTGGGCAGCTTGGCATGGCCCTTGCCGCCACCTTCGCCCACGGCCACGATCTCACGCTGCTCGGGCACGGCCAGATCGAACTGAGCAACCCGCAGGCGGCGGATCAGATCGCCGCATCCGGTGCCGACCTGGTGATCCACCCGGCGGCCTACACAAACGTCGATGGCTGCGCCCGTGACCCTGAGCGCGCCTACCGGGTCAACGCCCTGGGCACGAAGTATGTGGCCCTGGCATGTCGTCGCCTTGGCGCACCCCTGGTCTATGTCAGTACCAACGAGGTTTTTGCGGGCGACGCGGATCGCCCCTATCTGGAGTACGCTGCGGCCGCGCCGATTAATGCCTACGGACGATCAAAATGGGCGGGTGAGCTGATCGTGCGCGAGCTGCTGCGCGACTTCTACATTGTGCGGGTGGCGTGGCTCTACGGCGGCGAGCGTAACTTTGTCCGCACGGTGCTGCGGCTGGCCGCATCCCCCCCGACGGGCGGGTTGCGCATGGTGGACGACGAGGTGGGCAGCCCGACCTACTGCGCCGATGTGGCCGAGGGTCTGGCCCGTCTGATCGCCACCGGCTGCTATGGCACCTACCATCTGGTGAATGCCGGATCCTGCTCGCGCTATGCGTTCTGCCGCGAGATCTTGCGTCAAGCAGGCTACGCGGATGTACCCGTCACCCCGATCCGCCTCGCTGACTACCAGCGCGATAGTTCGCCGCCACCCTACACTCCCCTGGCAAACCTCGCCGCTACGGATCTGGGCGTGACTCTGCGCCCCTGGCAGGATGCGCTGGCTGCCTACCTCGCAACCCTGGCATGATCGACGTTATTATCCCGACCTACAACGGCGCACACTTGCTGCCTGCCTGTCTCGACGCCCTGAGCGCCCAAAGCCGACGTGATTTCACGGTGACCGTGGTGGACGACGGCAGCCGTGATGAGTCGCTGGCCCTGCTTGCCGAGCGCTACCCCACTGTGCGGGTGCTGGCCCGGCCGCAGAACCAGGGTCTGGCGAAGGCGGTGAACGCCGGGATCGCCGCCACCGCCGCGCCCTATGTGGTGCTGCTGAATAATGATACCGAGGCTGACCCACGCTGGCTCGATCAACTGGTGGGTGCGCTGGAACACCGGCCGCAGTATGCCTTCGCCGCCAGTAAACTGCTGCTCTTCGACCGACGCGACCACATCCACTCCGCCGGTGACTACTACCAGGTCAGCGGCGAGCCGGGTTCGCGTGGGGTGTGGGATTGCGACAGCGGTCAGTACGATGTGGTCAGCGAGGTCTTTGGCCCGTGCGCGGGGGCGGCGGCCTACCGGCGCAGCGCGCTGGACGAACTGGCCGATGACGGCAAGGTCTTCGACGAGGATCTCGTGATGTACTGCGAGGACGTGGACCTGAACCTGCGGGCGCGGCGGGCCGGGCTGCGGACGATCTTCGTGCCGACGGCGGTTGTCTACCATAAACTGAGCGCCACCGGCGGCGGGACTCTGGCTAGTTACTACTGCGGGCGCAACTTCGCCCTGGTGTGGGCGAAGAATATGCCCGATCACATGGCTCGCCGTTACTGGCCGAACCTGCTACGCTCGCAGCTAAGGTTCACCCTGCACAGCCTGCGCCATCTGCGCGAGCCAGCCGCCCGCGCCCGCCTGCGCGGCCAGTTGTCTGCCCTGCGCCATCTGCCCCGTTTCCTTGCCAAGCGCCCGCCAGCGGCCAACAATCGGGCTGCAGAACTCCTCGCCGACGCTATTGTGCGCTGGTCGCCGGCCGGTGGCCAACCGCTAAAGTGAGATATGGTGTCTCCTGAAACACCCCTGCTCTCGATTGTGATCCCGGCCTACAATGAGGAAGGACGTCTGCCGACGACCCTGAGTAGGATCATGGACTACCTGGAACGTCAGCGCTACGTTAGCGAGGTGCTGGTGGTCGATGATGGTAGCAGCGATGAGACGGCGGCGACGGCGGCGCTGCACCCTGGCGTGACAGTGCTGCGCCGCGACCACCGGGGGAAGGGCTTCGCAGTGCGGGCCGGAGCCCTCGCCGCCCGTGGCAGTTATATCCTGCTCTGCGACGCCGACCTAGCGGTGCCAATCGAGGAATGGGAGAAAATGTACGCCCACCTCATATCTGGTTCCGATCTCGTGATCGGCTCACGCGAAGGGCTGGGGGCCACCCGCCAGGGTGAGCCGTGGTACCGCCATGTGATGGGTCGCGTGTTCAACATGATCATCGGCGTGGTTGCGATCCGGGGAATTAAGGATACCCAGTGCGGATTTAAGGCGCTACGCCGCACAACTGCCCAGGATCTCTTCCGGCGCGTGCGGATCTACGGCGATAACGCGCCCATCCTGCACGGTGCCGCCGTGACGGCCTATGATGTGGAACTGCTCTTTCTGGCCCGCCGCAGCGGCTACCGCATCGTCGAGGTGCCGGTACTCTGGAACTATGGCGCGGAGACGAAGGTAAACCCTGTGCGCGATTCGCTGCGCAACCTGCGCGATGTACTCACCGTGCGGCTGAATGATCTGCGCGGGCGCTATCAGTCGTAAGGCATGTTTCAGATTGCAGATTTTAGATTGCAGATTTGCCGCAACAAGACGCGGTGCATGTGCCCACACTGTTAAGCTGATTTGAAACATGCGTAAGGGTGTCGCAGCCGATTCATGCGTGGGGTGTCAGTCCACCGAAGTTGCCGCGCCCTAACACCTCACCAAAGGGAACTATGCAGACTATTACCAAAAACCAGCGCAACTACCTGCGCAAGATCGCCAACCCGCTCAAGCCCACGGTTATGCTGGGCAAGCAAGGATTCACCGATCAGATCATCGAGAAGATCGCCCACGAGCTCGACGCCCACGAATTGATTAAGGTGCGCTTTCTGGAGTTCAAGGACGAGCGCAAGCAGATCACGGAGGCGATTCTGGAGGAGACAGGCAGCGCCCTGGTGGGACTGATCGGCAATGTGGCCATCCTCTACCGTCAGCAGGCCGATCCTGAGCGACGTACCATTATGCTACCCGGCATTGTCTAGGGAGGAACCCACGGATGCGCAAAGGTTTCTGGATCGCGTTCTGGGCAGTGCTTGCAGCGGTTATCTGGCGCGAGGCGGTGCTGTCGGCACGGTTGCGCAACGCACGGGTGAACGGACTGAGCCGCGTCTCGCCGTTCTATGCCAGGTTCAGTTGGGACTACGGTGCGGGTGCCCGACCGCAGAGCGTTATTTTTGATCTAGATCTGGGCGGCGGGGCGGCGGGCAGCGTCACCACCGATGGTGAGGCTACCGAGGCGGAGGTACCCCTGGGTAGTCCGGCGGCGGGGCCGTACCGGATCACGGCGACGGCTACCTACCGCACCCTTGGGGTGGCGCATACGCGGGTGTACCATTTCGCGGTGAGGGGGTGACGCGGTGAGGGGGTGACGCGGTGAGGGGGTGACGCGGTGACGCGGTGACGCGGTGACGCGGTGACGCGGTGAGGGGGTGACGCGGTGAGGGGGTGACG
>CAIRFY010000519.1 GCA_903877945.1 uncultured Oscillochloris sp.
CCTTGTTGCGGAGCAACAAGGGCACCTGCTTCGCCCCTATCATAATGACAACCTACGTTATGTTACAAAAAGTCCTGATCGCCAACCGTGGCGAGATCGCCGTCCGCATCGTGCGGGCCTGCCAAGAACTGGGCATCCGCACCGTTGCCGCGTTCAGCGAGGCCGACCGCGACTCGCTGGCGGTGCGCCTAGCCGATGAGGCCGTCTGCATCGGGCCTGCAGCGGCGGCGCGCTCCTACCTCAACCCACCGGCCCTGATCAGCGCGGCCCTGATCTCTGGCTGCGACGCCATCCATCCCGGCTATGGCTTTCTCTCCGAGAACCCCTACTTCGCCGAGATGTGCGCCGACTGTAAGCTGATTTTTATCGGCCCGAACGCCGAGACGATCCGCCTCATGGGCGATAAGGCGATTGGTCGCCAGACCATGCGCGCCGCCGGTGTGCCGATCATCCCTGGCTCCGAGGGTGAACTGCGCACGGTCGAGGAGGCGATTGATCTGGCCCGCCAGATTGGCTACCCCGTCCTGCTCAAGCCTAGCGCGGGCGGCGGCGGGCGCGGTATGCGCGTGGCCAACGACGAGAACGACCTGCTGCGCGCCTATCCCACCGCCCGCGCCGAGGCCGAGAACGCCTTCGGTCGCGGCGACCTCATCCTGGAAAAGTATCTGCCCCAGGTGCGCCATATCGAGATCCAGATCCTCGCCGACGCCTATGGCCACGCCATTCACCTCGGTGAACGCGATTGCTCCGCCCAGCGCCGCCACCAGAAGATCCTGGAGGAGTCACCCTCGCCGGTGGTCGGCCCTGAACTGCGCGCCCGTATGGGTGGCGACGCCCTGCGCGGCATCCAGTCTATCGGCTACGTCAACGCGGGCACCCTAGAGTTTCTGATGGATCCTGATGGCAACTACTACTTTATCGAGATGAATACCCGCATCCAGGTCGAGCATCCGGTGACTGAACTGGTCACAAACACCGACCTGCTGCGCTGGCAGTTGCTGATCGCTGCAGGCGAGCGCTTGACGCTCCAGCAGAATGATATTAGAATAGCTCGGCACGCGGTTGAGTGTCGTATTAACGCGGAAGATCCCGAGCGGGACTTTCTGCCTGCCGGTGGCGAGATTGAGTTCTTCCTGCCGCCCGGTGGCCCTGGGGTACGGGTTGACTCGCACCTGTACGCTGGTTATACGCCGCCCGGAAACTACGACTCGCTCCTGGCGAAGATCATTACCTACGGGGATACCCGCGACGATGCCCTTAACCGGATGCGCCGCGCCCTCAATGAGTGTATTATCACTGGGATCAAGACAACGATTCCGTTTCAGTTGCGCCTGATCGATGACCCGGTCTTCCGCGCCGGGAATATCTCGACCAGCTATGTCCCAGAACTGCTCCAGCGCTGGAAAGCGGAGCGCGCTGCGACGAGATGATTGTCGGTGGGCGTGTCGTGTGGATCAGTGGATCGTTGCTTAACACGTCTTCCCGCAGCACCCAGGGAGGTTGGCCGTGGTTAGTCTGCGCCACCAGGTGCGTATCGCGGCGCTCCAGATCCTCTTTGAGGTTGACGCCACTGACCACCCGCTCGATGTGGTCTACGAGCGTTGTATTGCGGAAGAAGAATTGACCGAAGAAGGCGAACGATTCCTCAGCCAGATCATCTTCGGCTGTTGGGAACATCGCTCTCATATCGATGGGATCATTGAGGATGCCGCGCCAAACTGGCCGGTCACTCAGATGCCGGGCATCGATAAGGCTATCCTACGCATCGCGCTCTTCGAACTGCTGTTCGATGACGTTCAGCGTACTCCGGTCAAAGCGGTCATTAATGAGGCGGTCGAACTGGCTAAGCACTTCGGCAGCGATAACTCAAGCCGCTTTGTGAACGGGGTTCTCGGCACTGTGGTGAGCCGCTACCGCCCCGGCAACGAGGGTCCGCTCGCCGGCAATGGCGATGCGTGAGCAGGGTCAGCCGCCGGTCTCTTGGTTCTGACCTGCCAGAGGCAATGTCGCCCATCACGGCAGCGAACATATAGATTCTGTATACGAAAGGTAGATAGTTCATGGCTTCTCAGGAGATCCAGGATCGCCTGCGCAAGATTGTCGCCGAGCAACTCGGGGCCGACGAGAGCAAGGTTGTTCCTCACGCCCACTTCACCGATGATCTGAATGCCGACTCGCTTGACCTCGTTGAGCTGATTATGGCTCTCGAAGAAGAGTTCGGCGTCGAAATCCCCGACGATGACGCCGAGAAGATTGTCACGGTCGCTGACGCCCTGAAGTATCTCGACGATCACGCGCCCGAGAGCGAGTAGCACCCTCCAGACATGTGCGAACCCCCCTCCTTCACATGGTATGTGTGGAGGAGGGGGGTTCTGTTGTGGTAAGATGCCTGCGGGCATCGTGGCGTGCTACCTGAACGAAATTGGGCCAGGGAGGGCGAAACCCTCCCATTTTCCGGGGAGAAGGTATGGAGATTTTTAACGTCAGTCTCCCCGAGCTTATCCTGATTGCCGGGTTAGCCCTGGTGGTCTTTGGCCCCGAACGTCTGCCTGAGATCGGGCGATTTCTTGGCAAGCAGGTGGCGAAGCTGCTGGCCTGGCAGCAGAACTCGCCCGAGATGCAAATGCTCAATGATGTGCGCGGCGAGTTCGAGGCCGAGATTGCGAGCCTGCGCGATGAGCTTGTGCGTACCCGTAAGCAGTTCGATATCTCGAAGGATGTTACGACGATCAGTGATGAGATGCGGCCCCTGCTCGATCTGCGCAGCAGTGTGAACAGCGTCGCCCGTGCCACCGCCGTCAAGGGCGCGGAACCCAGCGTGGCCCTCGCCCCCGCCGAGATCCCGCCACCCGCCGAGATCCCGCCGCCGATTCCCGTCGCGCAGACCCTTAGCCCCACGCCTGCGCAGGCTCTGACGCTCAACCCGATACCCGCCAGCCAGATTGTACCCGCAGCCGGGAAGCCCACGAAGCTCGTCGCCATTGAGCCGACCAACGTCCTTGTCCCGCCGCGCCCGCCCGCTGACGCGCAGACCGCCCAGCGTCTCCAGCAGATCGCATCTGATATGCAGGCGCTCGTGAGCGAACTCCAGGCACGCGGACACCTCCGCCCCGAGTGGCAGCCGCCTTCTCAGACGCCTGAGCAGGAGACGGTCATATTGTGATCACCTCGCAGAGTAACCCACCCATGTCCATAGGCAAGCCGCCTGAACATAAAGAAGATGACGTCGCCATGACCCTGATCGAGCACCTTGTCGAGCTGCGCGGTCGGCTGGTCAAGGCGGGGATCGGCGTGTTGCTCGGCCTAGTGGTCGGTGTCTACCTCGTCACCGGGCCGCCGCACCTGGTCGATATTATTATCACCACGTTTGCCCCGATCAACCCGAGCTACGCCCCCGTTCAGTCGGTGGGCACCACCGAAACCTTCACCAGCTACATGAGCGCAGCCCTTACGGTAGGAATCATCGCGGGGATGCCGGTGATCGTCTACCAGTTGCTCGCCTTCATCGTGCCGGGGCTCACCGACAAAGAGCGGCGGCTGATCTATCTCTCGCTGCCCTTCGTCACCGCCTTCTTCCTCAGCGGCATCGTCTTCGGCTGGTTTATCACGGTGCCCACGGCGATCAAATTCCTGATCGGCTTCTCTGACTCTAAGTTCATCCAGAGCCAGCCCTCGCTCTCCGACTTCCTCGGCACGATCACCACCCTGCTGCTGATCAACGGCGTGGTCTTTGAACTGCCGATCATCATCTACATGCTTGCCTTCCTTGGCGTCGTCAGCGCGGCGCAGCTTAGCTCCTTCCGCCGCTTTGCAATCGTCATCGTCGTCATCGTGGCCGCCGTGATCACCCCCACTGGCGACCCGATCAACCTCATGCTGCTGGCCATCCCCATGTATCTGCTCTACGAGGTGGGCGTGGTCATGGCCCGTTTCGTACCTAAGGGATGATTCAAACCAGCGTGACAGTTTGCTGCCGGACGACCCTCACCCCCAGCCCCTCTCCCTCACGGGGAGAGGGGAGATTCCGCAACAGGATGCGTCCGACTCCCCCTCTCCCGCTCAGGGCATATCTTTACCCACATCTCTGCGACTATCATGGGATGTCGCGGGGGGCGCAGAGCGGGCGACTGACGTCGCGCCACGGGAGCCTACGACTGGTCGCCCGCCTGCGCGGGCGATTCGCAGGCCGACACCCAGCCGTAGGCTCCCCAGCG
>CAIRFY010000520.1 GCA_903877945.1 uncultured Oscillochloris sp.
GTCGCGCTGGCCGTGCCTCTCGCCGCTGCCTGGGGTATCTCGCCGTTCGGCGTGCTCTATCTCGCCTCGGGTCACCCCGATCAGTCCTTGGATAGCGTGGCGATTTACTGCGCTTTGGTGATCGCCGATATCCTTAGCGAGCTGCTCGGTCGTTGGTGGCTGACACGTCTGCGCCGACAGCAGGATGCCCAGTTGCATCGCCAGATGCCGGAGATGCTGGACTGGCTGGATAGCCTCGATGCCCACGGCCCTGGTTTTGCCCGTGGCATCCAGGCGATTGTGGATCTTTGGGAGCCGATCAACGCGGTCGCTGATGACTCGGCGGATCTCGATGCACTGCTCGCCCTGGCGGTGCTTGACATCGACCACTACCGTGAGACGATCCAGGCCCGCAGCAATGATCCCTTCCCTGTCTACGCGCAGCAGCATGTGGACGCGGCTATCGGCCGTGTGCTTGGCCATGACGTGCGGCACGGCTACTGGTTCGGCAACGACCACGTCCTGCTCGTCTTGGATCGCTGTGATGGGATACAAGCGTCCACGATCATGCAGCGTATTGTGGAACAGGTGTCCGATAGTCCCGTGCAGATCCCTGGCCGACGTGGGGCCACCGATTTCATCTCTGTCTATGGCGCGATTAAGGTGATGAGCTACCGTAGCCTGCGCGACCTCGCGTGTGGCGATGGGGACACCTTACGTCGGCAGATGGAGGCGGTCGTTGATTTGCTGCGCACACGGGCCGGACGGCCTGAGCCGAGTACACCGCAGCGGCATGGGACGCGGTGGCCGAGTCGTTCGGTGTTTTTGGTGAAATAGCATCAGCGATTTGACGGTCTATTCCTCATTTGTTCAATATAATCTCAGAAATGTCTTGATCAGGTCGCCGCCGCATGCTATGATGTGTGTACTTACACGCTCGGCCCGCGCCGCGCACACATCCGAGGGGGAACAGTCGCCCGCATGCGGCAACACCCCCCCGTGCTATCCCTCGAAAGGAGGATGGACATGGAGATCGGCACTTCGCAGACGGGTTGCTCGCCCCAGAGCCACCGGCACACCGTATTTATTGGCACAATCGGCGGGTTGCGGACAATCGTCCGTGGGGCCACCGCCATGTGGGATGTCGGTAATATGGGTGTCCCTCAGATGAAGCGCATGCTGAGCTACTTGGTCGCCCACGTCGATCATGCGATCCATCGCACGGACATTGCGGCAATCGGCAGCCGACGATCACAGATTCTGGTCCGTGCCACGAACCTGTCAAGCGCCGTCAAGCGCCTCATCCACAACTGGCAGATGGGTTCCGCACTGCATGACGAGGATGGCTATCTGACGCTGATGCGACACGATTGCTGGATTAGTGATACCGATCTGATCGAGCAGCACGCCACTACGGCGGCGGCACACCTTGCCACTGGGAATACCGATGCCGCGCTGGACGCACTGCATCAGGCTGCCGCATATTGTGGCGGAACCTACCTTCCCGATTATGATGTCCCTGACTATAGTCTCCAGGACGATCAGCATCATTGGCTCTCCTACCAGCGCGATATCCTGCATCAGTTGGCTCGTCTGCACCTCGCACGCGGGGAGGCTCACGCTGCGTTGCTGATTGCACGGAAGATTGCCCACCTTGATACGAGTGAGGTCGCTGATGA
>CAIRFY010000521.1 GCA_903877945.1 uncultured Oscillochloris sp.
CAATCTGCGGGCGTGCATCCTCAATCTGCGGGCGTGCATCCTCGACCTGCGGGCGTGCATCCTCAATCTGCGGGCGTGCATCCTCGACCTGCGGGCGTGCATCCTCAATCTGCGGGCGTGCATCCGTGCAAATCGAAGGCCCGCCAAGGGCGTTATGGTTCGGGCGTAACCGCGATGCGTGGCGGCAAGGTGATCCAATGGGCGCTATCGAGGACTTTCATAGCTCAGGCGCGGGGCGGGGAGCCTGCCCCGTCCGATTGGCGGCAATCCGCTCGGCGAGATCGTCTAGCTCTGGGTCGTTGCGCCAGAGGCCGAAGGCAGCCATCGCCGGATGCACCTCGCCACGCTCGATAGCCGTGAGGAGATTCTCATCGTGGCCGAGCAGCGCGGCCAACCGGCCCGAGAGCTGCGAGACGCGCTCGATGCGCTGGAGTTCAGCGGCCCCGATCCAAGACCGCTACCGGGCGTTCACGACGCTGGATGGTGAATCGCTCGCCTGCCAGTACGCGGGAGAGCAACTCGGAGAGGCGGCTTTTCGCCTCGGCAATATTTATCGTCTCCAAGAGGCTTTCCTTGGGCAGATTTTAGATTGCAGATACGCCGCAACAGGACGCAGTGCATGTGCCCAAACTGTCACGCAGGTTCGAAACAACGCCTTGGTCATAATGACTCGATGGCGCACAGTGTACTGTATAGTGTAGACGACATGCAAGGTTATGTGGGCGACATAGAGCCCAAGATGAGAGTCCTGCAATCGGCAATCTACAATCTGCTACACTAGGCGGCGGATCCCTCTTTGTGTAGTGAGAGAGTCATGCAGAAACACATTATCATCGTCGGCGCGGGGTTCGGCGGGCTGAGCGCCGCTATCCGTCTGGCAGCCAAAGGACACCGGGTTGAGGTCTACGAGAAGGCGGACAAGCCGGGTGGCAAGGCGTATGCGTTCGAGCGGGAGGGCTTCCGCTTCGACTCTGGCCCCACGGTGATCACCGTGCCATTTCTGTTCGATGATCTGTGGCGAGCCGCCGGACGCCGCCGCGAGGATTACTTCGAACTCAAGCCCTGCGATCCTTACTACCGCCTCTTCGACCACCAGGGCCGACACCTCGACTATTCAGGCAACCCGGCGGTGACCGAGGCGGAGATCCAGCGCTTCAGCCCGAAGGACGTGGAGGGCTACCGGCGCTTCATGGACAGCACGAAGCCGATCTTCCAGAAGGGCTTTGTGGAGTTGTCTGATAAGCCCTTCCTCAGCTTTTTCGATATGTTGAAGGTGGCTCCCGACCTCGTGAAGCTCAAGTCGTACCTGAGCAACTACCAGTATGTGTCGCATTTCATCAAAGATGACTTCATGCGGCGCTGCTTCTCGTTCCACCCGTTGTTCATCGGCGGTAATCCTTTCGACTCGTCGTCGATCTATGCGTTGGTGCATTATATCGAGCGCGAGTGGGGCATCCATTACGCGGTGGGTGGCACTGGGGCGATTATTGCAGCGATGGCCAAGCTCTTTAAGGAGATCGGCGGCGTGTTGCACCTGAGTGCGCCCGTGAGCGAGATCGTGGTGGAGAAGCGGCGCGTGGTGGGTGTCCGCATGGCCGACGGCTCGCTGAACCGGGCTGATGTGGTGGTCTCCAACGCTGATGTGGCCTATACCTACAACAAACTGATCGCGGCCAAGCACCGCAAGGTTTTCACCGATGGCCGGCTGAAGCGGATAAAGCATAGCATGTCGCTGGTCGTCATCTACGTCGGCACGAAGCGGCGCTACAACGACGGGCGGCTGCTGCGCCACAACATCATCTTCGGCGACCGCTACAAGGGTCTGCTGAGCGACATCTTCCATAAGAAGAAGCTGTCCAAGGATTTCTCGCTCTACCTACACATCCCCTCGCTGGAGGATCGCTCGTTCGCCCCGGCAGGCGGCGAGTCGTTCTACGTACTCTCGCCGGTGCCGCACATGGGGTCGAAGATCGACTGGAAGCGCCAGGCCAAGCCTTATCGCGACAAAATCATCGAGTTCCTTGAGGATCGCTACATGCCTGACCTGAGCCGGAACATCGTGGTCGAATCGATGATCGACCCGCAGCACTTCGAGCAGCAGCAGAACTGCTACCTGGGCGCGTCCTTCGCCATAGAGCCGACCCTGACTCAGTCGGCATGGTTTCGACCGCACAACCGCTCGGAGGAGTTCGATAACCTCTACTTCGTGGGTGCGGGTACCCACCCCGGCGCAGGCGTGCCCGGCGTCCTCTCGTCAGGGCTGATCGCGGCGGATCTGATCGGCGCGGCGTGATCAACGGGTGGCAAGGGAGTGCATCTTCCTTGCCACACCCCTACCCTCCTGCTATAATCCTGCCGCACGATACACGACGGGGGCGGCTTTATGATGCAGAAATTCGAGACGCGCACGGGCCAGCTTAGCCTTGTTGACGGCATCCGTCAGCAGGCCAGCGACATGATCACCGTCGCTGAACCACGCTCGCTGTTCGCGCCCGAAGCGTACAAAGGTACGCTCTATGTTCTTGTGGAGGCCGAGGCGATAGCGCCGCGCAGCCAGCAGATGTGCGTCCTGGCCGCTCAGACGGTGCGCCGCGCCTTCTATGAGAACCCCACCTTTAGCATCACGGCGGCGATGCGCCGGGCCATCGCTGCCGCCAATAAGGCGATCTACGAGCAGAACATCGCGCAACCAGCCGGTAAGCGGGCAACCGTCGGCATCACGGTGGCTGTACTCAAAGAGAACGACCTCTTTGTGGCTCAGGTGCAACCGGCCCAGATGTATGTGCTGAGCGAGGGTGTCCTGCGTGCCTTGCCGGCTCACCCCTCGTGGGATCCGGCCCATGTTAGCGTGGCCCCGTTTACCCGCAGCGGTGCCCTCGGTGCGAGTTTGTTCGTTGACCCGGAGATGTACCGCTGCGCCCTGCGCCCAGCCGAGTCGCTGATCCTTTGTAGCAGTGGATTCGCACCGCTGCTTCGGCGTGATGAGACGAACCACCTGCTGCATCTCCAAGATCCTGATGCCGCTGTCGAGCGGATGCTCCAGGTGGTTGCTGAGCACAGCGTAGGCACCGCGCACGCCCTGGTGATCGAACTGCGCGTGTCGCTCAACTCGGTTGCCCGGCAGATCCCGCTCGGCCCGGTGAGCATGAGCGAGCGCGGGCAACTGGCCGCCCGCTCGCTGCGCGACTGGCTTGCGACGCTCACGGGCGAGGTCGCCCGCGCTATGCGCGGGCAACGAACGCCCCCCGCCAAAGGTGGCCCTCTGTCGCCCGACCCCCTCTACACGCTGCCGGATCCGCCGCCGTACTCGCCGAATCCGTTGCCCCTCCCGGTGCCCATTGATATGGGCGAGGATCTCGGCACGCGCTATGGCCGCGCACGCCAGGAGCGCGCCGCACGCCGGAAGCACGAACCGGATGAGGTAAACCCTGAACTGCCGCCGTCGGCCTTTCTCGGCGAGGGTTCGGCCCCTACGACCTCGCGCAGGATCGACCTTGGCGACGGCCCGGCCCTCGCCGCGAAGGCTCGGCCATACCGCGCACGCTACGAGATGCGCCCTTTGATCGATCTCACGTGGAGCGAGCGCCTGGTTCTGCCGTTTCGTCTGATCAGCCTGTCGATTGACGAGGCCCGCCGCAACCGGCACATCCGCCCAAATACGCCGCCCCCGGTGGTGCGCGGTCAGGGTCTCTCCTACCGGCGCACACGCCCGGCTTTCCCCTGGCTGCTGCTGCTCGGTCTGACGCTCATTATCTCGACGATGATCCTCTACGGGATGAGCCTCTCCACGCAAAACGACCAGCAGATCGCCTTGGAGTACTTCACTGCCGCCGAGGGTCGCCTGGCTACCGTGCGCGAGGCCGCTAACGAAACTGACGCCCTGGACGCCCTGGATCTCGCTCGCCAGGCGATTGATGAGGTGCGGGCGAACCCCAACGTCACGGACACCAACCCGCCGCTCTGGCTGCGCTACCAGGAACTTCAGCGCGAATATGAGCGCGCCCTGGCCGCTGTGCAGCGGCTCACCTTCCTGGATGCCCCCACGGTGCTGTCCAGCCACCCGCAGCCCACTGGCACTTTCTCGGGCATTATCTTGCCCCCAGCTACCGCCGTGATCACCAACCCGGCGCAGATTGATGCCTTGCGCTACCTCTACGTCCTCGACGGCAATAAGGCGAACGCCCGACTCTACCGTATCCCGCGTGACGGTGGCCCGCCCCAGATCTACCTCAGTCCCAACGATCCGATGGGCGCGTCGGTGGTTGGCCCGCTCCGCGCCGCCCTGTGGCGGATCGACCAGGTGGTGGCGGTGGACCAGGCACCCAGCGGGTTCGGCTACTACTTTCGCAACGGCGATACGTGGAACTACTCGAAGCTCGGCGGCAGCGAGATCTGGTCGGTGCGCGACCGGCTGAGTATTAAAGAGTACGACGGCAATCTCTATGTCTGGGGGGCTGTGTCCAACGAGGTTCTCAAGTTTCGCTCCGGCAGCTACGGCGATACGCCGGAGTACTGGCTCGACCCGACTAGCCTCACCGATATTGATATGAGCAACGTGACCGATATGGCGGTTGACGGGGCGATCTACCTGCTCAAATCCAACGGCAATGTGTTGATCTTCAGCCAGGGCCGCTCGGTCGGCGAGATCAAGCCCGATGCGATCAGCCCGCCGATTAGCGCGGCGAACCGCTTTTTCATCACCGACGACGGCTTTGGCGGCGGGTCGATCTTTCTGATTGAGAAGCAGAACGAGCGGATCATCCAGATGGACAAAATTACGGGCAAGGTTATCCAGCAGATGAAGGCGCGGCCCGATGGCGACCTACCCCTCAATCTGTTGGACGGGATTGCGGTGGAGGTGAGCGACTCACGGTCGATCCTCTACCTCGTGAACGGCGGCCAGATCATCCGCGCCGATCTGCCAGCCCCGCCACGGCCTTTCCGCAACCAGAGCGCAACGCCGACCCCGGCGAAGCCATGACAGTACAAAGGTTTTTTTGTGGAGAGGGACAAGCCCTCTCCGCACCTCTCCCTGTCTGGCTCAAAGAGTTTCTTGGCGAAGAGAGGTGCCCCCCCCGACTATCGACTATCGGCTATTGGCTATCGGCTATCATCATCCTGCTCACCCTGGCCGGGTGCGCCGCCCCCGACGGGTTGGCCGACACGAACATCGGGGTGGGCCGCAGCAGCCCCGAGGCGGCGGTCGATGGGTTCCTGGAGGATCTAAACCACGCCCTCCAAGCTCTCAATCTGGGCGACGTAGCGACGCGGCGCAGTTGGGCCGAGCGGCTGGCCGGCTACTTCGCGCCGGGCGAGCGGATTGACCAGCGCGCCGCGTTTCTCGATATGCTCGCCGGTTTCGCGGACACCGCCCAGCACCCTGTCGTCGGTAGCAAGGCGGTACTGGCAATCACCTACAGCCGCGTGGAACTGCTCAGTCGCGACGGCGACAGGGCGATGGTGCGGGTGGTGGACGGCTCATTCGATCTGCGCTGGCTTAACGAGAAGGGCGACGTGATCCGCGAGCGCACTGGCAGCCTCACCGATGTGATCGGGCAGACGAGCGGCGGACTGCCAGTGCTGCGCGTCGATAAGCTCTGGTTCCTCACGGATCGGTAGGGGCAAGGTTTCAGGTGATGACCCTCATCGAGAGCCTGCGGCCCACTTAGGCAGATCCGCCGGGCAGCCCTCACCCCCCAGCCCCCTCTCCCTGAGCGGGAGAGGGGGAGTCGGATGCGTCCTGTTACGGAATCTCCCCTCTCCCCGTGAGGGAGAGGGGCAGGGGGTGAGGGCCGGAGGAGCCCTGCGCCGGGTCACGGCGGGCCTTCTCGCCCAGCGGGCTGACAGAGATCCGCCGGTACTCGTCCTGCTCATCGCGCTGGATGTAGCCGTCGGCCACCAGACGCTCGATCAGATCCTCGATGGCGCTCTGGGCCAAGTGGCGCAGGGCACCAAACTCGGGACAGCGCTCGGGTCCCACCGGGCTGTTGGCGGCACCCTTGAGGACGCGGGCCAGGCCGCTGCGTCCCATCGGGAAGGACAGGTTGCTCAAGCCATCCAGGACTCGCTGCACATCGCTGCGCGAGTCCTTGTCGTTACGTGGGGGGATGGGCTGCGGCGCGGCGCGGGCCGTGCGGGTGATCCCCGAGCGCAGGCCCAGGTTCGGCGCACAGATGTCGCAGGCCGTCTTGCAGCGGGCGAGGCGCTGGCCAAAGTGGGCGGCGATGCTGCGGTGGCGGCACTCGCTGGCCTTGGCGTAGGTGGCGACTGCGTCCACGCGCTGGATCTGGCGCTCCTGGTAGTCGGACAGCAGCGCGTCGATACGCGCCGCCACGTCGGGCGGCGCGGCAAGCTGCTCGATCAGCACCTGGCGCGGCCCGCCCCGGTAGCGCAGGTAGCCCGCGTCGTGCCAGCGCAGCAGATCGCCCTCCAGATTGGCCGGCGACCAGCCCGCCTGCTTGGCCAGCAGCAGTAGGTCAACCTCCTGCCAGCCCCCGGCCTCTAGCCCGGCCAGGGCCGCGATCTGCGCGGCGGCGGCCTCGGGCGGCGGTGCGCCGGTCAGGCTCAGGCTGGCCGTCTCCGGGATGTCGAAGTGCCGCCGTAGCAGGCCCACCCGCTCTAACATACTTAGGCCCACCCGCACCAGGGTGTCGTCATCCCCCGGCAGCGCCCGCTGCACCTGCTCCAGATCAACCACGTCGTAGGTGCCGCGCATCTGCTGACGCAGCGCCTTGTACAACATACGCAACTGGTCACGGGTGATCGCCTCCTCCTGGAGCCAGGTGGTCAGGCGGGCCTTGTCGCTGGCGGCGTAGAGCAGCACACAGCGGGCGGGCTGACCGTCACGCCCGGCCCGCCCGGCCTCCTGGTAGTACGCCTCCACCGACTGCGGCAGGTTATAGTGGATGATCGCCCGGATGTCTGCCTTATCAATGCCCATGCCGAAGGCCACCGTCGCTACCAGCACGCGGGTCTGGCCGCGCATAAAGCGCTCCTGGGCGCCCGCACGGTCAGCCACCTGAGCGTGGTAATGGTCAGCGGACACACCGGCATTGCGCAGTACCTGGGCCAATTCCTCACACGCCTGGCGTGCCCGTGCGTACACAATAATCGGCCCGGCAATCTCGCGGCAGAGCTTGACGAGGGCGTGCTGTTTCTCTTCACGGCTGGATGCCCGCAGCACCTGGAAGTAGAGGTTCGGGCGAAAAACCGAGGCCAGCACCGCCTCACTGTTGCCGAGTACCTGAGCAACCTCGGCCTGCGTCTCCTGAGAAGCCGTGGCGGTCAGGGCCAGCAGGGGCGGACGACCCAGTTCATCAAGAGCCTGGCCAATAAAGAGGTAGTCGGGGCGGAAACTCAGTCCCCACAAGCTCAGGCAGTGAACCTCGTCCACCACAAACAGCGAGACACCGCAGCGCTTGAGGGCGTGCAAGAAGGCCCGCTGGCGTAGCCGCTCGGGGGCGATGTAGACCAGTTTATACACACCGTCGGCGATTTCGCGCAGGCGTGTGGCCAGATCACGGGTACTCAGAGTCGAGTTGATCAGAGTCGAGCGTTCACGCACCGTATCCGACATGCCATCGAGCTGATCCTTCATCAGCGCGATCAGCGGGCTGACCACCACCGTGGCGTGGGGCAGCAGCATCGCCGGTAGCTGGTAGGTGAGGGATTTACCCGCTCCGGTGGGCATCACAGCCATTGTCCGTATGCCGTTGAGGACGTTGTGGATCACACGGGCCTGGTTAGGCCGAAACTCCTGGAGCCCAAACGACTCGCGCAGCATACGGTACGCCGCATCGGGGAGCAGCGGCGCGGGCGGCGGGGCTGGCTCGGGCAGATCAGGGGCGTCGGCCTTGACCCGATCAAAGCGCAGGCCCAGTTCACGCAGCAGATTAGCGCGTTCAAGCGACTCGTGGTCGGCAAGCTGGGCACGCAGAGCCTCGGCAGCGGCGTGATCCTCCGCCCGTTCGGCGGCGCGTTCGAGGATCTGCAGATCCGCGATGCTGGGGACGAAATCGGGGCGCAGCATCAGCGCGTCGATCTGACCACGGGCGGCCTCGGGGTCGCCCTGCTCAAGGGCCAGTTCGGCCAGACGCCGCACCGCCGCCAGACCGCTCGGGTCGCGAGAGATCACGGCACGGTACTGGTCGGCGGCCTCATCAGCGTGGCCCTGGGCGCGCAGTGCGTCGCCGCGCAGCAGCCAGGCACCCACCTCTTGGGCCGGATCCTCGGCCATCGCGTCGAGGAGTCGATCCAGCTCGGCGTAGCGGTCGGCGATTATCAGCGCCCGCAGGCGCAACTGGCGGCGCGTCACGCTGGCGGGGCGCTCAGCGTCGATCTCCACAAGAATGGCCAGAGTCTCGTCGCCCTGGCCCAGATCAGCCAGCACCCGCGCCCGCGCCTCGCGCAACGTCACGCTGGTTGGCTGATCGACAAGCCATGTGTCCAGGTAGCGCAGCAAGGTGTCGCTATGGCCCCAGCGATTGAGGTAGCTCACCAGGCGTTTACGCGAGTCCCCAGCGATCAGGCTCAGAGCCACCGGGGCAATGTCGAGGATGGGGTTGGCTGAGGAAGTGAGTGTTAGTGTTTGCATATGTGGCGCGGTTCTCACACTGCTCTAACCTGCTTGCGTATCCGAGCATGATACCACGTAAGAGGGTCAGAAAGTTACGGCAGCCCCCGGCGGCATTCCAGGGCATGTGCAAAGTCGTGTGGTCGCCGGGCAGCCCTCACCCCCCAGCCCCCTCTCCCTGAACGGGAGAGGGGGAGCCGAGCGCATCCTGATGAAGAAACTCCCCTCTCCC
>CAIRFY010000522.1 GCA_903877945.1 uncultured Oscillochloris sp.
AGGATTGTCGGCGTGGCCGACAATCCTCAGCCGTGCAATGTGGTCTTACTCAGCGTGTACCGGCTCAACAGCGTAGTTGTGGACAAAATCCACCAGACGCGCCACGTTCTCCTCGGGCGTCTCAGTGAGAATACCGTGGCCGACATTGAAGATGTGGCCGGGACGCCCGCCAGCGCGGCGCAGGACATCGGCGGCACGGCGCTCAATCTCGGGCCAGGGGCCGTGGAGCGCCATCGGGTCGAGGTTGCCCTGAACCGCGACCTCATGCCCAAGGGCGGCCCAGCCCTCATCGAGCTGCACCCGCCAGTCCAGGCCAATCACATCGGCACCGACCTGACGCAGTTGCGGGGCCATGCCGTGCATATCCGTCCCGAAGAAGATGATCGGCACATCGGTGGCGGCGCGCACCGTGGCCACTGCCTTCTGAACGTGGGGCAGCACATACTCAGCAAAATCATTGGGCGAGAGTGCGCCGGCCCACGAGTCGAAGATCTGTACGATGTCGCACCCAGCCTCGACCTGCGCGATCAGGTAGTCGCTCACCAACACGGTGAGCTTATCCATCAGCGTGTGCCAGCTCTGCGGGTCACGGTACATCAACTGCTTGGTGCGACGGTACTCGCGGCTGCCGCCGCCTTCAATCGCGTAACTAGCCAGCGTGAACGGCGCGCCGCTAAAACCAAAGAGCGGGATGCGCCCGGCCAAGGATTTCTGCACGATGCGGATAGCATCCAGCGTGTAGGCCGTCGTCTCACGCGGGTCACAGGTCTTCAGGGCCGCGATGTCAGCCGCGCTACGGACGGGGTTATGGATCACCGGCCCCTCGCCCTTCTCGAAGGTGAGCTGAATGCCCAGTCCCTCTAGGGGCGGCAAAATATCGGCAAAAATAATTGCCGCATCAATATCAAAGGCGTTAGCGGGCTGAAGCGTCACCTCGGCGGCGACCTCAGGAATCTTCACCATCTCAAGGAAGCCGTGGCGCTCGCGGATAGCCCGGTATACCGACATGTAGCGGCCAGCCTGGCGCATGAGCCAGATCGGGGTGCGATCCACCGGCTGACGGCGGGCGGCGCGGATGATCCTGTCGTTCATAAATCTCCTGCTCAACAATTCTTATCGTGTGTCGCGACCGGACACCTGCGGTACCCAACCGCGACACAAAAAAACGCACTAACGTTACTTTACAATTCTGTGTCCCCTCACCCCCTGCCCCTCTCCCTAGGGAGAGGGGAGTAGATCGTATTCTGGTGCGGAATACTCCCCCTCTCCCCCTGGGAGAGGGGGCTGGGGGGTGAGGGCTAACCGGCGACAAACTGTAAAGTACCTGCGAACCTTGTCTAGTGCAAAAAAAACAATCACGCTCCGCCGCGCAGCCAGCGCACAGCGTCCTTCGCCCAGTAGGTAATAATCATATCGGCCCCGGCGCGGCGGATGCTCATCAGCGTTTCCAGAGCGACCCGGCGCTCATCGATCCAGCCCTTCTCGGCGGCAGCCTTGACCATGCTGTACTCACCGCTGACCTGATAGGCGGCCAGGGGCAGGTTATGCCGATCCTTCACCTGACGGATGATGTCAAGGTAGGCCAGAGCAGGCTTGACCATCAGCATATCGGCACCCTCGGCCACATCCAGATCAACCTCGCGCAGCGCCTCACGGCTATTGGCGGGATCCATCTGGTACTGGCTACGGTCGCCAAAGCTGGGCGGGCTCTCGGCCGCATCGCGGAACGGCCCGTAGAAGGCCGACGAGTACTTGGCGGCGTAGCTCATGATCGCCGTATTCTGCAACCCCGCACCGTCAAGGGCGGTGCGGATGGTTCCGATCATCCCATCAATCATGCCCGAGGGCGCGATAATATCGGCACCAGCCTGGGCGTGAACCACCGACGCCTTGGCAAGAATGCTCAAGGTTGGGTCGTTCAGCAGATAATTCTCCGCGATCCGCTCACTGTAGCCCTCAACGCCGGGGACGTTCAACACCCCGCAGTGACCGTGGTCGGTGTACTCGCAGCAACACATATCCGAGATCACCAGCAGCTCAGGCACCGCTTTTTTGATCGCATACGCGGCCTGCGGAACAATCCCCTCGGGGTCAAAATTCTCACTACCCACGGCATCCTTATGGTCAGGAATACCAAAGAGCAGCACAGCGGGGATACCCAGTTCAGCCAGAATCTCAGCCTCGCGCACGGCGGTATCCACCGAAAACTGGGAGTGGCCGGGCATCGAGCCGATTGGCTTATTCACACCCTTGCCGTGGCGCACAAACATCGGGGCAATCAAGCTATCGACGCTCAGGGATGTTTCGCGCACCATCCGGCGCATGTTCTCGTTAAGGCGCAGGCGGCGCGGGCGGTTAGCAGGGAATGCGGTCATCAGCGCACCTCCATGTGGGTGATCAGGGCCGCTACCAGCCCCTCTTCGGTGGACACCTCGGCCACGACGTGTGGCACAAGGCCAATAGCCCGGCAGGCGGCGGCGGTAGACGGGCCAATACACGCGATCACCGCACGCTGGGAGAGCGCAAGCGCATCCGGGCCAACCTTCTGCACAAAGGCGCGGGCGGTCGAGCCGCTGGTGAAGGTAATCGCGCCAATCGCGTCGGCGGCCAGCAGAGCAGCCAGATCAACACCACTATCCGGCGCGGGCACCGTGCGATAGGCCACCACCCGATCAACCAAAGCCCCAGAGGCGCGCAGGCGCTCCTCCAGGGTTGGCCGGGCGATGTCAGCGTTGGGAAGGAAGACCCGCTTTCCGGTCAGATCGCCCAAGGCAGCAGCCAGTTCCTCAGCAACGAACTGCTCAGGCACGGTGGCCGGACTCACACCAAGCAGCTTGACACAGGATGTCGCAGTCGCCGAACCGACCGCTGCCAATTGCAGAGTGCGGAGTGCGGAGTGCAGATTGAGATCAGGCGAATTACGCTCGATCACGGCCCGCACAGCCTGGGCGCTGGTAAGGATCAACCAGTCATACTCCCCGGCCGACAGGCGGGCGAGGGCCGCATCCAGAGGTGCCGTATCATCAGGCGGGGCATAGGCAATCGTCGGATAGATGATCGGCTCTGCCCCAAGCTCACGCAGGCGCTGGGCCATCCCATCAGCCTTACCCGCCGAGCGGGTGATCACAATGCGAAGCCCGGAGAGCGACGACCGACCACCAACCATTGACAGCGGTAGGGTCGTGCTAGGTACCTCGGTAAGCGTGGTCAGTGGTCGCTCGTCGGTGGTCATTTTCCCGCCTGCACCGCAATCTCAGCCAGGATCTCAGCGGCACCACGGGCCAGCAGATCCTCCGCCAGGGCCGTCCCGATAGCGGCAGGGTCAGCCAGATCGCCGGTGAGTGTACCAGAGATCAGCATTGAGCCATCGAGCGAACCAACCAGACCGCGCAGGTGCAGGGTATCGCCATCAAGACTAGCGATAGCAGCGATGGGTACCTGACAACCGCCCTCAAGGCGACCGAGGAACGCCCGCTCCGCCAGCGCGGCGGCACGCGAGGGCGCATGATCGAGCGTCGCCAGCAAGCCGAGAGTCACGGCATCGTCGGCGCGACACTCGATGGCCAGGATGCCCTGGGCCACAGAGGGAAGCATCTGGTCGGGGGGGATGGGCAGCGACACAAAGCGGGCGTCCACCGCCTCAAAGGGACGTGGCCCATCGATGGAGGAGTCCGTAAAGCTGAGGCGATCCAGCCCGGCGGAGGCCAGCACCAGGGCGTCGTACTGCCCCTCGGCCAGCTTGCGCAAGCGCGTATCCACATTCCCACGTACATCGTGCAGCACAAGATCAGAGCGCACCGCACGGATCTGGCTGGCGCGACGAAGCGAGCTAGTGCCGACAACCGTACCCGCTGGCAGCGTCAGAATCGACAGTTGGGCGGTAGCGCCTGCTGCCATCTCCGCCTTCACCACCAGCGTATCGCGTGAGTCGGCGCGCTGGGGGAAAGCGGCCAGAGTCAGGCCATCAGGCACCCCAGAGGGCAGATCCTTACAGCTATGGACACAGAAATCAACCTCACGGTCGAGGAGCGCCTGCTCCAACTCTTTCACAAAAAGACCCTTATCGCCAACGGCGGAAAGGGCCACGTCCAGGATGCGGTCGCCCTTGGTCGAGATGATCTGCAACTCGACCGTGAGGCCGGGGTGAGCGGCGCGCAGGGCGGCAGCCATCATCTCAGACTGAGTAAGAGCCAACTTCGAACCTCGGGTGCCAAGAATGAGACGGGTCATCGCTATACCTTACGTTATGTCGTCGGTTATCGGTCGCCAGTTATCGGTCTTCGGCTACCGCATACGCCTGTTCAATCTCAAGGTTAAACAGATCGGTCAGCATTGCGGCGTAGCGACGGCCATCGCCTTGAGCGGCGGCGTCACGCAGGCGGCGGGTGGGCGAGTGGAGCAGCTTATTCACAATACTGCGGCTGAGCGCCTCCACCACCGAGCGCTGCTCAGGGGAGAGACTCGTCAACCGACGCAGCGCCCGGTCAAGCTCGCTCGACCGCAGGCTCTCGGCGTAATCGCGCAGGCTCGTCAGAGTAGGCACCGCTTCCTGGCTACGCAACCAGCCAAGAAAGGCTTCGACCTCGCTTTGCGCAATCGACTCGGCCACCTTAGACAGACCAGCCCGCTGATCGAGCGTGTTGCGCACCACCTCGTGCAGATCGTCCACCGTGCAGACGTGGACGCCGTGAATCTGAGAAACCTCATTGGCAATGTCACGAGGGACAGCCAAGTCGATCAGCAGCATCGAGGGCGGCGGACCATCGCCATTACGAGCGATAGCCTTCGCGTGCATTGCGTCGTCTACGTGCTGGCGATAAATGATCGGCACCGGGGCAGAGGTGGAGCTAATCACAATATCGGCGCGGGCCAGGGCGTGGGGCAGATCCTCAAAGGTCATCGCCTCCGCGCCGTAGCGCTCGGCCAGTTCGCGCCCACGGGAGAGGGTACGGTTGACAATCGTCAGCCGGTCTGCGCCGTTTGCCAGCAGGTTCTGGGCAGCCAGTTCACTGACCTCCCCGCCACCGACCAGCAGCACCGAGCGACCATTCAGATGACCGAGGCGCTGGCGAGCCAGTTCGACGCCCGCCTGCGAGACACTGGCCGCCCCCTGGCCCAAGGCCGTCTCGTGACGCACGCGCTTGCCTGCGGTAAGTGCGTGTTGGAAAAGCCGGTGCAGCACCGGGCCAACGCTTCCGGCCTGCTGAGCAATCTCGAAGGCGGTGCGTACCTGGCCCTGGATCTGGGCTTCGCCCAGTACCAGGGAGCGCAGCCCCGACGAGGTAGCGCAGAGGTGGCCCGCCACCTCTGGGCCATTGAAGAAGAACAGCGTGTGTACAAAGTGTTTCTCATCGAGCCCGTGGAACTCGGCAAGAAAACTCGCCAGACTGTGAGCGGTACCCGTGTCCGAAGCCACGCCGTAAAGCTCTACGCGGTTGCACGTGGAGAGGATCACCGCCTCGCTAAACAACGGCGGGCGAGGCCCGCGAGGCATCGTGAGCTGCATGAGCGCCGCCGGAATATCGGTGGCGTTAAAAGCCAAGCGCTCGCGAATCTCCACCGGCGCGGTTGTATGATCGAGGCCAGCAAGCAAGAGGTTCATCGCGCGACCCTTTGGAAATACCTGCAATTCGTCCTCATTTCGGACAAATCTCAGCGATAGCGAACGGTATCACAAGTGCCGAAGACCGTCAACACCATGCATGGCCCACCACAGCAACCAGATGAATCAGCGAAGGCCACTGGCTGCGGAAGGTCGATACAGCGATCCACCGAATCGCGGGGTTTCCCCGGTTCCGTTTTCTCATCCATCAACGGTAATCCCCTCAAGGCGATCTTCCAGATCGGCATAGATCTCACGCAGCCGATCCAGCGTCTCGGGATCGGCATCCCAAAAGCCACGCCCGCTCGACTCGAGCAGGCGGCGCACCACCCCAACGGCTGCCGTCGGGTTCAGGGCCGCCAGGCGCTCGCGCATCGTATCGTCGAGAACAAAGGTCTCGGCGACACTCTGGTAGACCCAGCCGTCCACCGACTTGGTGGTCGCGCTCCAGCCGTAGGTATTGTTCACACGGGCCTCGATCTCGCGGGCACCCTCGTAGCCGTGGCTCAACATCGCCTCGTACCACTTCGGGTTGAGCAGCTTGGCCCGCGTCTCCATCCGCACCGCCTGATCCAGCGAACTGACCCGATTCGTCGTGCCGAGGGAGTCCGCCACCATCGTCTTCGGGCGGCTCCCGCGCAGCAGCTCGACGCTCTTGGTGATCCCACCCAGATTATCGTAGTAGTTGTCGATGTCCGAGAGGCCCACCTCAAAACTGTCGATGTTCTGGAAGCTCGCGTCTACCGTACTCAGCGCCTTCTCCAGCACCGCCCGCGACTCGCGCCACTGGCCGTTCGGCCCCAAGCTGAAGCTCTTGCGGCTCAGGAACGCCTCACCAAGCTGACTGTCGTCATCCCAGGTTCCGCTATCCACCAGATTATTCACGTTGGCCCCGTAGCTGCCAGGGGCATTCGAGAAGACGCGGGCGGAAGCATCCTCGATACTGATGTTCAGTTCGGCAGATTGCGCCAGGGCGTGAGCGCGCACGAAGTTCTGCTCGACCGGCTCATCAGCCGTGGCAGCCAAGCGGGCGGCCCGGTCGATCAACTGCATCTGGTTGCCCAGCAGGTCGCGGAAGATTCCGCTCACCGTGGTTACCACATCCACCCGTGGTCGGCCCAACTCTTCCAGGGGAACAAGCGCCACATCGCTGACGCTGCCCAGTTCGTCCATCACCGGGATGGCTCCAAACAGCGCGAGTACCTGGGCCACACCCTCGCACTCAGACTTGAGATTGTCGCTGCCCCAGAGTACCACCGCCACCGTCTGCGGCAGTGCGCCCTGCTCGACCACCAAGCGGGCCAGCAGTTCGTCCACCAGGCGTCCGCCGCGCTCCATCGCCGCCTGCGAAGGCACCCGATACGGGTCAAGGCTGTAGACATTACGCCCGGTGGGCAGAACACCGGGGTCGCGCACGACATCGTTACTTGGCGACGGCTGAATGAAGCCACCGCGCAAGCCGTGGAGCAGCCCGGCAACCTCTTGGGGGGCCAGCAGTTTCGCCAGCAGATCGCCGAGGAAGGCCCACAGCTCCCCGAGCGACCCTGGCGCGAGTTTCGCTGCTTCGCGCAGATACACATCGGCGCTGTGCTGTCGATCTGCGGGGGTACCGGCCACAAAGCGCCGAATAGCCTCCTTACCAATCGTCTCGACCTGACGCCAGCGTTCCTGTGTCGTCGTATCGGTCGAGAGCCGATCACGCATAGAGGCGTAATCGTACCCAAGGCTGGCGGCGATAATCGCCGGGAAGGTTGCTGCGCTGCGGCGACCAGCGGGCCGGAAACTGGCCGTCAGGGCCAGGAAGTCCACCAGTTCCACAGGTGCCGGGCTCTTGCCGAGAATGTGCAGGCCAGACGGGATCATGCGCTCCTCGATCTGGAGCAACTCGTGGCCGAGAGTAGCGATGTAGCGCTCGGCGCGAACCGCGAGCTGAGACTCCGAGGTTGCGGCGAGCTGAGCCGCTTCCTCTAGCCCGAACTCTGCGTTCTCGATGCCCAACTTCTGGGCCTGGACAACAATATCCTCAAGCATCGAGGGGTCAGGTGTGGCGCGGTAGCGGTCGAGCGTATCCTTGAGGGCACGTAGACCCTTGTAAAGCCCGGCCTGCTGGAGCGGCGGCACCAGATAGCTCACCAGGGTAGCGGCGCTGCGGCGCTTGGCGATAGCAGCCTCGCTCGGGTTATTCACGCTGTAGTAGTAGAAGTTAGGCAGTTCGCCGATCAGCCGGGAGGGCCAGCAGTTCGCGCTCATGCCCACTTGCTTACCGGGCATAAACTCCAGCGCGCCGTGGGTGCCGAAGTGGACAACCGCATCGACCTTGTAGATATAGCGCAGCCAAGCGTAGAAGGCAGCGAAAGCGTGGTTCGGCGCAGCATCCTTCGCCATCAAGAGGCGCATCGGGTCGCGCTCGTAGCCAAACGAGGGCTGCACACCGATAAACACATTGCCCAGATGCACGCCCATGATCAGGAAGTTCTTACCGTCGTTCAGCAACTCACCGGGGGCGCGGCCCCAGAACGGCTCGATCTCAGCCTCGGCAGGAAAGAGCCGACGGTAGTCGGTCACCGCCATGCGGGCGGCCACATTCGAACTGGCCCCGCTGGCCACCGCGTTGCCCTCCACCACCATTCGCCGCAGATCATCGGCGCTGGCGGGCAGATCCAGCGTGTAGCCATCGGTACGCAGCGCCTTCAGTAGTTCGTAGAGACTCTGAAAGACATCCAGGTAGGCGGCGGTACCCACATTGCCCAGGTTCGGCGGATAGTTGAAGATCACCAGGGCCAGCTTCTTCTCGGCGTTCGTCTTGTGGCGCAAAGCCACCCGCCGCACGGCCCGGTCGGCGATCTGGTTAATCTCAGGGATCAGGGGAGCCATGCCATCACCGGCATTGCTTGGCCCACAGAAGACCAGCGGCTCGGAAGCACCCTCAAGCTCGGGCACCGCCACACTGAGAGCCGCCTGGACAGGTGACAGGCCCGTGGGATCGTCCCGCCAGTTCTCAACGCGCTGGAAGGCCAGGGGCACCAGACCGAGGTAGCCCACATCAAGCGACCGGAGCGTCTCGCGGGCCTCAACCGGGCGGCTCTCGGCTGGCCCGCCCACCAGGGCGAAGCCCGAGGCATTGATCAGCAGATCCACACCGGGGGTCTTCTTATCACCAATAAAGAACTGCTCGACCGCCGGACGCTGATCGAGGCCGGAGGCATAGGCCATCCGCACCGTCAGGCCACGGGCCTCCATCGCCGCCGACAGCGCGTTCAGATGGGCCGTATTCCCGCTCAGTACCACGCCACGCAGGGCCAGCACACCCACCGTACCGAGTCCCTGCTTCTTGCCACCCGCCGACTTCCGCCCGCGCCGCCACTTCTCATAGTCAGCGAGGCGCTCAAAAGGCTCGGGGGCATCAGGGTGAAAAATCGCCTGCTCGGGGTAACTCAGGGGGTCGGCCTGGGGCAACTTGCCGTGCATACCAGGCACATAATAATCGGCCAGCAAGCAGATCATGCGGTAGAGATTCTCGGGCGAGGGGTTCAGCCAGTACTGATGGGCAGCGGCGAAGGCGTAGATGTCGCGGGCCTTGCCAGGGATAAGCTTGAGTACCTTGCTCAAGTTACGCAGCACCGCCAACTGACGCCGGGCCTCGCCCGCACCGCCCTGGGGACGGAGCTTCTTGATCCACTGCTGGATAATCCCCGGCTTCTCGCTCTCATCGCGGGTGTGCATGGTGAACTTGCCGATCCGCGTACAGCGGATAAGCGCCGGGTTCGAGGTAATCACCAGCACCGGACACGTGGCAGCAAGCAGCAGCCGCTCCAGCGGGCGCACATACTCCTCACCAAAGAGGCGAGCACCAAAAACGAACGCGGCCCCGGCAAGGTCTTTCTCCAGACGTTGCCAGCCCACCGCATCACGGAGCGACGTCGCATCGTGGAAGGCCACCGTAATGGCCACCCCATGGTCGCGACGCACCCGATCAGCGGCTAACCGCAGCGCGGCGGCGTGATTTCCATCGATTGTAAGAAAGACAAAGCGCATGGTATGTTAAGTGGTTGAAGTATGTTTGGCCGAGGCAGACATATATACCTTGGCCAGACTGCCTCGTTAATCGGCGGCGGCAACCCGTGGCGAGCGATCCGGACCTGGATAGTTCGGGAAGCCGTGGAGGCTCTTCCCCATATTCGCAGGCGCTGTGATCCGAGGTTTCATGCTCTCAGTCTCACGACTGGTGGCTGAGCCCAGTCAGCATGGGCATGAACCGAAGTCCACGCCCACAAGCTTTAGCCGTGGGGTACTGACATCGCCTCCATTCCTCGTGATATGTAGTACAGATTACGAACTACACGAACGGGAAATAGTTAAAGCCCAACATTATTCAGCGCACGTACCATAGGAGCTTTAGAAGCGTACCGCCTCCACAAGCATCACGTGGTAAAAGCCTTTACCTACCCGCTCGGCACGCCGCAGCCGCATCCCAGAGGCTTCAAGAGCCTGACGCACCTGCGCATCGCGGATCATCTTAATATCGGTACGACGCTGGCTGCGGGGGAAGAAAGCACCGACACGGTGCATAGCAGCGAGGAACGCGCTGTAGGGGGCATACGTGAAGATCAACGTACCTGTCGATAGGCTCGCCAGATGAGCAAGCATCCCGCTGAACGTTTCGGCGGGGTAATGGATCAAGACATCAAAGCAGCTTACGAGGTTGTAGCTACCGGTCACTTCCTCAAGGTCGGCAGCCCATGCGGACACCCGATCCGAAAGGCCAGCGGCGGCGGCGTTTGCGGCAGTGGCGGCGGCCATCTGAGGAGCGAGATCGGCAGCAGAAACCTGGAAGCCGCGCCGGGCCAGCGCCACACTAAACAACCCGGTACCACAGCCCGCATCAAGTGCGGTTGACCCCGTCGGCTGGGGAAACGACTCAGCGACCCACGCCTCAGCCGTACCGAGCATCACATTATGGCCAGCCCGAATTGTCTTCCTAACTGCCGAAAGCTCCGCGTCTCCATAGATCGCAGACCAACGAGCAAACCCGACTCCGTCGAAGTAGTGGCGGAGGCGCGCCTTGTGCTGTGTGGTGTCCAAACCTATCCCTTTGCTCATCCGTAGCCGTATCCATAGCACAGGCGCGCCCGATCAAACTACGCTGTAGATCGGGACGCGAGGGCGGTAGTACGGACTAGAAACTACGCTCGTGCAAGACGATTATAACATGATAGTCAATAGTCGTGAATAAATGCAAACATTGAACAAAAGTTGTGCAAGCATAGGAGATCTGCATCAGGAAGGCTTAAAACGACACAAACAGCCCGTTGTAGAATGGTATAAAATGGCTTGATATGTACAGGATGAGACAAAAGACGTTCATGCGCGGGGCGCACACCACCGCAGGCGGGAATCCCGCGCTACGAACTGTAAAGCTGAAACCTAGCACCTGAAACCTTGTCTTAGGCATGTTTCAAAATGGGCACATTCAGCTTTACAGTCTTGCGACGAGGCGATGAGGTGATGAGGCGATACGGAGCGCCTCACCGCGTCATCGTTTCGTCGCTGAATTGTCAATCTGGATTGAAACA
>CAIRFY010000523.1 GCA_903877945.1 uncultured Oscillochloris sp.
CAGCGAAGCTGGCACATTTGCGCAAAACAATCTAGGTTTTGATGATACCTACGCCACCGGCGAAACCTCATCGTAGCCGGCCTCCTGGATGGCCGCGATGATCGCGGCGGGGGCGACCTGGTCGCCGTGTTCGACGGTGACGACCTTGGTGGCGAGATCGACCGCAACCTTCTGTACGCCGCTCAGGGCGCTGACCTCTTTGTTCACCGCGTTGACGCAGTGCTGGCAGGAGACGCCGGGGACGAGGAACTTCTCGGTGGCCATTAGGAGGGTACCTTTCTGTTACAAGATCACTGATGGACGTTTTCGAAGACCTGGAGCAGTTCGTTGACGACATGCTCACGCTCGCTGACCTCATCGCTGCGGATGGCGATGGTGACGCAGCAGCGCAGATGCTCGGCCAAGATAACGTTGTCGAGCTTGGCGAGAGCCTGCTGAATCGCCCGCGTCTGCTTGAGTAGGTCGATGCAATAGGCGTCGGTTTCAACCATACGCTGCACACCGCGTACATGGCCCTCGATTGTCTTGAGCCGGTTCATCAGTTGCTGCTTATGCTCGTCGCCCATTGCTATCTCCTACCCCCTCCCTGGGGGGGTGGGGTCTCTTTAGTATAGCACTCGTCACAAAGGCGTCAAGATCAGCCTTGATTGAGACAGGGCTACGTCAAAGTCGTGTGTTCGCCGCTCAGCCCTCACCCCCCAGCCCCCTCTCCCCGTGAGGGA
This sequence comes from uncultured Oscillochloris sp., assembly GCA_903877945.1. Taxonomy (GTDB): domain Bacteria; phylum Chloroflexota; class Chloroflexia; order Chloroflexales; family Chloroflexaceae; genus Oscillochloris. The sequence continues at coordinate 723 of CAIRFY010000523.1, forward strand.
GAGGGGCAGGGGGTGAGGGTCGGCGGGCAACTTTGACGTAGCCCTGTTGATCGAGGCGCACTTTCCCCGACTACCGGCCCCTGGATTCCGCCCATACGGTGAGTTGCTCGCGAAAGATCTTCGCGTTATGGCGAATGTCTACCGGAAAGGCCGGGTGGATCATAAAGCGTACAATCCCCGTCGTCATCGCGTGGGTCGCCCCCAGCGTGCGTAGCTCGCCGAGGAGCCGCTCGCGATCCGTCGTGGTCTGTGGGGCCATGCCGGGCCGAAGTTCGACGATCACGACCGGAACCTGACCCCCGACACCTGGCGCCTGACCCCTGACGCCCACCAGCGCTGATCGAAACACCGCCGGATGCTGGTTAAATACCAGTTCCACCGGCTCCGTGTAGAGCGGGCCAGTGGCCGTTTCTACGCGGTGGCTCTTGCGACCGTAGAACCACAAGCGGCCCTGATCGTCGAAGTAGCCCAGGTCGCCCATACGATGCCAGAGCGTGTCGCCCTCGCAGATTTTGGCCAGGGCCGTAGATGCGGGGCGGTTCACATACGCCTTCGTCACCGATGGTCCCTTGACGCAGATCTCACCGACCTGGTAGGGCGGCAGGACGAGCGACTCGTCCCACATGAGGATCGGCTCGTCGGAGATACGGATGATCCGCAGGGTCGCTTCGGGGGCCGACCAGCCCACGCAGGTACCGGCAGCAGGGTCGGCACGTTCAGCCAGGGCGGCTCGCACCTGCCGCCCGCTGGCCGAGGCGATGGGCAGCGCCTCGGTGGCCCCATAAGGCGTGTGCGTGTCGGCGGAGGGCGACAGGATGCGCCGAAAACGCTCGTGGAGGTGCGGCGGAACCGGCGCACCGGCCATCAGCACCCGCCGTAGCGTGGGCAAGGTCACGCCCTGGGCGATGCAGTAATCCGTGACCTTCTCCCAGATCGCCGGTGAGCCGAAAGTCGAGGTAACCTGCTGGTCGCGCATAAACTCGATGACTGCAGCGGGGTCACAGGCGACGGGGCGGGTCGGGTCAATCGGCGGGATGGCCGAGGTGGCACCGAGAGCTACGTTGAACAGGGCGAAGAGTGGGAAGGCGGGCATCTCGACCTCGCCGGGTTCGATGTGGTAGAGCACGCTCAGCAGACGGATCTGGGCCTCGAACATCCCGTACTCGTAGAGTACGCCCTTGGGCACGCCAGTGCTGCCGGTGGTAAAAAGAATGGCGGCCAGATCATCGGCGTCCACATGCTCGATCAGGAAGGGCGAGCGCATCGGCACGCTGAGATCGGCGAGGTTCACATCGCCGAGCGGGATGAAGCGCGAGCCGACCATCACGCTGCGGCGGACGGTGCGAAAGGCACGCGGGAAGACCAGGCGGGCCAGATGACCACGTGGCACGCCGATCATGGCATCGGGCGCGCACTCCTCAATACACTGGGCCAGATTGCGCCGACCCATAGCCGGGTCAATCATGATCGGCACAGCGCCAACCTTAAAAAGAGCGAAGGTCAGGCTGATCAGCGGCAGGCCAGCGGGCACCAGCAGCAGCACCCGCACACCCCGACCGATGCCCACACCAGCCAGCCCCCAGGCATAGCGGTCGCTCACCTGGTTCAGCTCAGCAAAGCTCAGGCGTTTATAGATCACCTTCCCCGCACGATTGCGGCCATCGCCAACCACCAGCGCCACCTGGTCAGGGCGTTCAGCAGCCATACGGGGAAGGTATCTGGCGATGTTGGCGCTGTCGGTGGCGGATGTTGGCGGGAAAACCGCATCGATCATAGCTAAGATCTCCGTAAAAACCGCACAACCCTGGGTACGATCTCCTCGTGGGCATCCTCAAGAACATAGTGACCGGCGTCATCGAACCGGAACGCCTCGGCCTCAGGGAAACGTCTGAGCCAGCCGCCCAGAAAGGAATCGTCGAAGCACCAGTCCTTGCCGCCCCAGAGAATCTGCATCGGCTTGCCGCGCAGGACAGCCAGTTCGCGGTCGATCCCGTCCACCACCGCCCAGGTCGGGTGCGCCGGGCGCAGCGGAATATCCTGCACAAAGCGCAGTTGAGCGATACGATTGGCCCAGTTATCGTAGGGCAGCAGGTAGGCCCGGCGCAGATCAGCGGACAGTGGTCGCTCGACGGCCATAAAGGTGGCCGCCCCGGCGAAGGCGTTCAGCCCCCGCAGGGCCAGGTCGCCCAACAGCGGAATACGGCAAACCGCGATACGCAGGGGCAGGCGCGGCGAAAGGAAGGCGGCGGTATTCAGCACCACCATCCGGCGCACCAACTCGGGGTGACGGGTGGCCCAGCCCATGCCAATCGCCCCGCCCCAGTCGTGGACCACCAGATCCACCGGGCCAAGATCGAGCTGGCGGATGAGCAGAGTCAGGTTCTCAATATGGTTGCTCAGGCGATAGGGGTACGCCTGAGGTTTATCAGAGAGGCCGCAGCCCATATGGTCGGGTACGATCACCCGATGTGAACCGCTGAGGGCAGCAATAAGGTGACGAAAGTAGAGCGACCACGTCGGGTTGCCGTGAACCATCACCACCGGCGGGCCGACGCCCTCGTCCACATAACTGATCGCGCCGCCGGGTCCGCTCAGGCGGGCCGTATGAAACGGGTAGAGGTGGCGGATGGAGGTCAGGTCGAGGGTTGGCAATGCGCCCAGATCCGTCGAGGTCATGAGATTCCTTCACAGTCCGTGACTACGCTCGATAGCCGTTGGGATGGTTACAGTGCCACTCCCAGGCGCTCTGGATGATCGACTCGATGTCGGGGTAGCGCGGAGTCCAGCCCAACTCGCGGCGAATCGACTCGGACGAGGCCACCAGGATGGCCGGGTCACCAGCGCGGCGCGGGCCGATCACATGCGGGATGGGGTGGCCGGTTATCCTACGGGCTGTCTCCAGCACCTGGAACACGCTGAATCCGCTGCCGTTGCCCAGGTTATACCTGCGCGATCCGAGCCGATCCAGGGACTCCATCGCCAGAATGTGAGCCTGGGCCAGATCACGCACATGGATGTAGTCACGCACACAGGTGCCGTCCGGGGTGGGGTAATCGTCGCCAAACAGCGTGATCTGCTCGCGCTGGCCGAGGGCCACCTGGAGGATCAGCGGGATCAGGTGCGTCTCGGGGTCGTGATCCTCGCCGCAATCGGGCGCATCACCGCTGGCGTTAAAGTAGCGCAGGCAGGCGTACTTCATGCCGTAGATTCGCTCGAACCAGTGCAGCAGCCGCTCGATAAAGAACTTCGACTCGCCGTAGGGCGAACCGGGGACGATCCGCTCATACTCGTCAATCGGCATTTTGGCCGGGTCGTCGAAGAGGTTCGCCGTAGACGAGAGGATAAAGCGGCGCACGCCGGACTCAACGGCGGCCTCCAGCAGGTTGGCCGCGTTCACCAGGTTATCGCGCAGGTAGAGCAGGGGCTTCTGCATGCTCTCGCCGACCAGGGTGTAGGAGGCGAAGTGCATAATCCCCTCGATGCCGGGGTGGTCAGCGAAGAGACGGGCGACATCCTCGCGGTTGGCGAGATCGCCCTGGACAAACACAGCCCCAGCGGGTACAGCCTGGCGGTGGCCCTGATAGAGATTATCGAAGACGACAACCTGATGTCCGGCGATAAGCAGTTCTGAGGTCGTGGCGCTGCCGATATAGCCAGCGCCCCCGGTGACGAGGATCTTCATAGGTGTGTGATTGCAAATTGCAGATTGCAGATTATCAGTGGCAATCTGCAATCTATAATCCAGCCAGGCTCTCGCTGCTATCGAAGGGAGCAACCCCAGAGGACGCAAGGAGAGCTTCGGGATCGGACACGGGTGCGCTTGTGATCGGCGCGGCAACGGCAAAGAGAGCCTGGATACATGTGCGGCTGAGGCACACGAATCCGCGTGTGAGGGAGGATCCGCCGTGGAGTGGGTAGATTGAGACACTGCTGAGCGGGATAAAGTCGTCGTTCATCTCGCCAAGCATCGCCACAATTTCCATGTCCGTGCGCTTATGGAAGTCAGCGCGCATAGCGAAGGCTGCGGTAAAGAACATCATCGGCTGCGTGTCGCGGGGCGGGGATGGCGCGACGAAGCCGGGTGGAGTTGATGGCTCCTCGATCACAGCGACAAGCAGGGCGCTGTTGATGTCAACCAGCAACTGGGGTACGCGCTGGCTCTGCTGCGGCTTCCAGATCGGGGCCACACTCGCATCCCGCAGGGTGACGAATCGTTGCAGGCGGTTGTTGAGCGCGTCGCTCAGTCGCCGGTAGAGCGGCAAATCATAACTGCCCGTGATCAACAGAGTGTCGGTAAAGACTTCGATTGTGAAGGTGAAGGTTTCACTCATAAGAATGCGGCCCGAGGGATGGGTTTTCAGGGAGGATCTGCCTCCCTGAACCCCTCCGCCTATTATCGACGATCAGGCATGAATATGGTGAAGGGTTTCCCAAAACCCTGGGTAGGACACAGCGGCCGAATCCGGGTCAGTGATGGTTGTCTCGCCAGAGGCGACGAGCGCGGCGATGGCCCATGCCATGGCTAGGCGATGGTCGTGGTGGCTCTGGAGGGCAGTGCCGCGCAGGGTCGGGCCACCGAGTCCGATCAGGGTCATGCCGTCGTTCGTCGGCTCAACCTCGACGCCGAGGGCGGTCAGACCGGCGGCCACCGTGGCGATGCGGTCTGTCTCCTTCGCTCGCAGTTCCTGGGCGTCGCGCACCACCGTCGTGCCCTCGGCGCAGGCGGCGGCGACCGCGAGGATCGGGATCTCGTCGATCAGCCGGGGGATGAGGCTGCCGTCGATGACCGTGCCGCGCAGGTGCGAGGAGCGCACGGTGACATCACCGACCGGCTCGCTGCCCTCGGTGCGCTGGTTCGTGATCGTGATTTCAGCGCCCATCGCGTGTAGCACATCGAGTGCGCCGGTGCGGGTCGGGTTCAAGCAGACGCCGAGGGTGGTCAGTTCCGCATCAGGGTGGATGGCGGCGGCGACCCACCAGAACGCGGCGCTGGACGGGTCGCCGGGCACACGCAGCGAGAGCGGATAGGGCAGTACCGGGTGCGTTGGCGGGTGCAACGTGATCTGGTCGGGGCCGATCTGGAGATCGAGGCCCATGGCGCTGAGCATACGCTCGGTGTGGTCACGCGAGTCGATCCGTCCCGTGAGCGTGAGCGCCCTACTACCGCCGAGGGCCGCCAGGAGCAGGGCTGACTTCACCTGAGCCGAGGCGACGGGCAACTGGTAGGATCCACCGTGCAGGGATCCGCCGCGTATGGCCAGGGGCGCCCGGTCGCCCGACTGGCGACCATCGATCTGTGCGCCGAGAGCGAGCAGGGGCTCAACGATCCGGCGCTGGGGGCGCGAACGCAGGGACGCATCGCCGGTGAGGACGGTGAAGATCGGCGTGCCGGCGAGCAGACCGGCGAGGAGGCGCAGGGTCGTACCCGAGTTCCCACAGTCGAGGACATCTACAGGTTCGCGTAGGCCACGCAGGCCGACGCCCCGCACATGCACCTCGCTGCCTTCCCGCACCACATCAACACCGAGGGCGCGGACACACGCGATGGTACTCAAACAGTCGGCACCCGTGAGAAAATTCGTGATCCGGGCGCTACCCTCGGCTACCGCGTTGAAGATCACCGCACGGTGCGAGATCGACTTATCGCCGGGAATATCGACGGTGCCGCGCAGACGAGCGCAGGCGGTGAGCTTCAAATTTGACATTGCAGATTGCGGATTTTGGATTTTGGATTTTGGATTTTAGATTTTGGATTGCAGACTGTGCAATCCAAAATCTAAAATCTAAAATCCAAAATAATCAGGCGTCGGGAGATGTGATCAGCTTATAGCCAAAACCGCGCTGAGTGACAAGGTAGCGCGGGTTGGCCGGGTCAGGCTCAATACGCTGGCGTAGACGATATACTAAGGCGTCGATAGCGTTATAGTCGAACACCTCGTAGTCCCACACCTCGCGGGCGATCTCATCCTTGCTGATCACCTGACCACGGCGGTTATAGAGCATCTCAAGGAGCTGAAACTCTTTGACCGTGAGCGACGGATCGAGAGCTTGGCCACGGATGAAGACCTCTTTCGTGCGGCTATCCACCCGCAGTTCCTCGCGGACAGCCCGTAGCAGGTCAGGCGGGAGAACCCCCTTCACCGTGGCCTCGGGATCTTGGAAAACAATCACCGCGTCCGCGATGATCACCTGATCCTGACTATGCAGTACACGAGCGCCGGTGAGGCGCTCTCCGTTCACAAACGTACCGTTCGTACTCTCAAGATCGTGGATGGCGAAACCGTCGCCGCTACGCTCGAAGCGTGCGTGGCGACGCGAGGCCAGAGGATGGTCAATCACAATATCGTTGGCACCATCGCGCCCAACCGAGATCGCCTCGCGATCCCACTCAAGCTCGCGGAATTGACCATCCGGGCGCTTCACCATGAGTTTGGGAGCAGGCGCAGACTGCATCTGACGAACCTCCACCACAGCTTTGAAACACGGTTTGCATTGTGGTACAATCGCGGCGGCTTGTGTAATTATACCATCAGGATACTGAAAATACCACTTTAGCTGATGCGCGGGCAAGGCTCCATCAACGTCTTGCGCCATTGAAGGAGCCCATTTAGTGAGCAACTTAGTCGGGCGACGGCTGGGCCGCTACGAGATCCGAGCTGAGATTGGGCGCGGGGGTATGGCCCGCGTCTATCGTGCGGTGGATACGCTGCTCCAGCGCCCGGTTGCCATCAAGGTGCTGGCCGCGCAGTTGAGCATGGATCCCGAGTTCGTCAAGCGATTCGAGCGTGAGGCGCGCACGGCAGCGGGCCTGCGCCACCCCGGTATCGTGACGATCTACGACGTTGGTGAGCAGGACGGTCTGTATTTCATTGCGATGGAGTACATTGACGGGCATACCCTGCACAGTATCCTCGACGAACACGCCAACCTCGGGCTCGGCTATGCGGTAAGCCTCCTTGAGCCGGTGGCCCGCGCCCTGGACTTCGCCCATAGCCAGGGTGCTGTCCACCGCGATGTGAAGCCGCACAATATGATGGTGGACGTATCCGGTCGGGTGGTGCTGACGGACTTCGGCATCGCTCAGACGCCCGATGCGGACAGCGAGCGACTCACCCGCACCGGCGTATTTATGGGTACGCCCGAGTATATCTCGCCTGAGCAGGCCGAGGCTCGCCGGGTCGATGGGCGCAGTGACCTCTACTCGCTCGGGGTGGTGGCCTACGAGATCATCACTGGGCGAGTGCCCTTTTCTGGCGCGACCCCGCAGCTGATCGTGTCTCACTCTCAGCTTCCGCCGCCCCCGCCCACCAGTGTGCAGGCGCACCTGCCACGCGAAATTGACGTGGTACTTGCACGGGCACTCGCCAAACACCCAGAGAGCCGCTATCCTACCGGGATAGACATGGTCGAGGCGCTGCGCGAGGTGGCCCAGCATTATGGGACGCCTCTGGCCAGCCGTGAACAGGTGGCGGCCCTGGTGTCCCCCCCTAGCGTCGGCGACACACTCGACGCTACGCCGCGCCCACGTACGCAATCGCCCGCGCAGCCCCCAGCCACCCCTCCGGATCCACTGCCGAGTGTGCCACGCCAGCCCACCCAGCGCCCCTCCCCTAGTGCCGAGGCACCTCGTCTGCCAACCCGCCAGCCAACAAAAGCGGATACCGGCAGAGGTCAGCCAGGTGGCTCCAATCCGCTGGCCCTGCTGCTGATCGGCGGAGTACTCGTGATCTTGACCCTTTTGCTGCTCTTTGCGGTGGCCCGTGGGATCGCCAGCAGTGGTACGCAGACTTCTACGCCAACCGCGAAGAATCCGACGCTCTCCCTGGCCCTGGCGAGTGACACGCCCACGCCAAGCGATACACCCACGCCGAGTGATACGCCTAAGCCGAGTGATACGCCTAAGCCGAGTGATACGCAGGTTGGCTCCACGCTCGTCCCGCCGCCCTCGCCCCGACCGGCTACTGACACGCCCGAGCCACCTAGCGCCAGCCCGTCGCTCACCGCCAGCCCGTCGCTCACCGCCAGCCCGTCGCTCACCGCCAGCCCGTTGGTCGCCACTCACACCCCAACGCCCACCGCCACCCTGTTGACCGCCACTCACACCCCGACGCCCACCGCCACCCCGGTGGCCGCCACTCACACCCCGACGCCCACCGCCACCCCGGTGGCCGCCACTCACACCCCGACGCCCACCGACACCCCGGTGACCGCCACCGACACCCCGGTGGCCGCCACCGACACCCCGGTGACCGCCACCGACACCCCGGTGACCGCCACCGACACCCCGGTGACCGCCACCGACACCCCGGTGACCGCCACCGACACCCCG
>CAIRFY010000524.1 GCA_903877945.1 uncultured Oscillochloris sp.
GGATGAGGTAGGAGAACAGCTCCCAGAACGCATTAATCTTTGGGCCGATAAGGTGCGTGGGCTGTATCGCAACAGTAGCGCCGGGAACGCCGATAATCGTGGCCTGGATAGCGACTTTGTGCGCCAGACGTATGTGCCAACCGCACTTGATACGCAGTTGCTACCGGAAATCTTCGAGCGCCGCCCACGGGCGATTTTCCTCAGTGGCAACCCCGGTGATGGCAAAACCGCGTTTCTTGAGCAGGTACGTGCTGAACTGGCCCGTCGGGGCGGGGTTGAACACCAAGCTGATGCAAGCGGCTGGGAGATTGTCTATGACGATCACACCTACCGCAGTTGCTACGATGCCTCTGAGTCGCATAATGGGCGCAGCGCCGATGAACAACTGACCACGCGATTGCGCGGGCTGGAAGGCGAAACGCCGCCGGAAGGCGCATTGACCGTTCTTGTTGCGATTAACGACGGGCGGCTCGCCGACTACTTTGAGCGCCTGCGCAGCACCTTCACATGGCTTGGTCGTCTTGTTGAGCGCACCCTGACTCGTGGCACCGAGATCACTGCCCAGGTCTGGCTGATCGATCTTAAACAGCGCGCCTTTGTTCAGTTGCCTGGTGTCGCCCAGCCCTCCATTCTCCTGCGCGTCCTTGATCAGCTTGTAGAGCCGACGCAGTGGGAGCTCTGCGAGGAATGTGCCGCCCGTAGCCTCTGCCCAATCCGGCGCAACGCCCTGATGCTCCGATCACCCGTTGTGCGCCCGCGACTTGAGTACCTCTTCCTGATTGCGCATCTCCGTCGGCAGCGCCACATTACCATGCGTGATCTGCGCTCAGCCCTGGCCTACCTGATCACCGGCAATCTGAGCTGTGCAGATGTCCATACCGCGCAACAGGATGACGATGGCGGCGCGAGTCTCATCCTGCACAGCTACTGGCAGTCGGCGTTTGCTCCGCTTGAGCAGAGCGATGAACTGTTGGGGGATATGAGCGTCATTGATCCTGCCAACCAGCCCCAGCCGCATCTCGACCGCTACCTGCACTTCCGGCAGGCTCCCGCTGATGCGCCAGATAGACGGGCGCTCTTCATCACAGACGATGATCTTCCCGTTCATCGTTTTGCCGATGAGCGTGAGTGGATGGGCGCAACCAAGCGGCGGCTCTACTTTGAAGCGGTTGAACCGGCGGCAATTCTCGGTGGAGGCGCATGTCTCCCCTGGTCTGCGTTGTTGCCCTACCGCTACGCCAGTGAGTACATCGAGGTTTTGGCTGGTCACGTTCGGCCACAGCAGATACTTGCGCGTTTGGCCCTTGGTGTGCTGCGCTCCGATGGCGTGTTTATCAACTCGCCCGCTGGCACACTCAGCGTGGTTGTATCACACTCAACCGTGCAGCAGTTAATCGTACTCAAGCGGTTCCCGCTCGATGCCTTCGTTCTGAACATCCAGAAACCGCGCAGTACCGGCCTGATTGAAGCCATTCCCGAAGTCCTTGTGTTGGAGCATCGGGCTGGCACACCACGACTGGAGATAACACTTGAACTCTACGACCTCTTAATGCGACTGGCCGACGGGCTACAGGCCGATGCACCTGAATTTCGTCCGCTGCTTGAAGATCTCGCCCCCTTCAAGAGTACGCTGTTGCTGCGCGAGACCCGTGATCTGATATTGGTCGAGAACCAGCGCCGGGTCTACACCCTTGAGCAGCGGGATGGCAAGATTATTCTCGGCAGCCAGCAGGAGATTCCACGATGAAGGTCAAGATTCCACGTGAATTGGCAGGGGTACTCTTTCCGAAGGTGCTGACGATTGAACTGAATGATTTTGACATCGCTCTCTTTCTTCCATCGCTATACTTCAAGATTCTTGGAGGCGGTCGCACTCGTGCCAAAAGAGTCAACGATCCCGAAGCTATCGGCAAATACATTGATAGCCTTGCCAAACATTCTGCCCTAGAGGGCTTTCACACGCCGGACGGGCGCAGAGTATTAGAGCGACTCGTTCGCACCAGCCTGATCACCACAGGTAAGGTTGGGCAAGCGAAGCACAGTGAGCAGATTCTTACGATAGCCCCTTATTCATTGCTTGCTTGCAAACCCGGCTTTCCCACAGATAGCCGTCGTCAACGTGGTGCCGATATTTTTCTTTATCATACACTGCGGAAGAAGACGGGTGCAGATGAACCATTACGCGATCTCATGCGCCAATTCTTTGGGAGAGGGGTTGTCATATCGAGACTCCCGGAAATCACGGGCTCCTATGATGGGCAGACAGAACTCGATCTCCTGACCAGGTTAATGATCACATTTCTTGATGGATTTGAAGTGACCCGCGTTGGCGCAATAGCGGATCGCACCGCTCCCAGTTCCTGTCCTGCACAGGCTGATACGTTGGCCGAGGACATACTTCGTTATTTGTTTGCCTATTGTGAACTGATGCCAGCGCAGGCATTGACCCAGTACCTCATGGCGCTGATCCAACTCGAATTGTTCATGTACACGCTGAGGCTGGTGCATGGGATCAATGCACTTGTCCGCAATCCAAACACGTTACCCGCAGCCATGCAGTCCCACTTTGAACCATCTGAACCTGAAGTCTATCTTGATTTCACTGGGACATTGAATGGACTGAGTCAGCACATGGCATCTGCCTGTGTTCGTCGTGATGTTGAAGCGTACCAGCAATTCCTAAGTTCGAATATTCTGTTGCGCCAGCTTGATCGGTATGCCGAGAAGTTAATGCGTACTCCTCGGCAACGAGCCGATGTGGAGCAGGTGCTTGGTGGGCACACCGCTGGCCCGGAATATCTGCAAGGCTTATTGCTTCTACGGGAACATCCGATCAAAGTCTATATTGAGGCTGCTGCGAGTACAGACGAAGATAGCATCCGAGAAGCCAACAATCCTAGCAAAGACGAGACAGAGCCAGAAGAGCTAGAGTGGCTCAAAACAATGATTGCCGATGCTGAAACCAATGTGGACAGAGTAATCGGATTGTTAGCTGAAGGACAGCGGGTTAACGCCCTATCGAACTTTATGAGTTGGTTTGCCGGTGCTGGTGGCTTGACCAAAGCATCGGGCATCCTCAGCGGTGTACCAAAAAACCGCCGCTCCTGGCGCTACGCTCCAGGCAATGATTTGCTGGCGGTGCTGGTGCAGCTTGCGGCTGCTCGGAAGATTGAGCCAAACTCCGAGCAGAAAGTCCCACAGGCTATGAGCCTGCGAGATTTTCTGGCCTTCCTAGAGCATCGCTTTGGCATTTTGATTGATCGACCCCCAGCTCCGTTTAGCGGCGCAGAATATGTGGCTGCTGCCCGCGACAACTTGCGGGCCATGCTTGTGCGTCTGCGCCAAATGGGTGTCTTTACCGATCTCTCCGATGACTTCACGGTTCAGCGGCTGCATCCTCCCTATGCGGACACCAAATAGCTATGCAACATCTCGCAATTGACCTCCTCGCTGATGCGATTGCCTACGAATTGACCGGCACCGAGCCTGGCCACTGCGCACGGGTTGACTTTCTTGAACGCGATCAGGCCCAAGCCATTTGTGAGGAATTTTCTAAACGAGCGACATTACCCCAAACCTCCCTGCATATCCTGACCAGGGATCCTGAACAGACGACGAACCCGCGCTACATCACCACCGACCGAGCGATTGAACTGCGTAATCGAAAGACCAGCCGACTCTGCCTCTTTGTTCCGTCCGATATGGTTGATGCCGCGTTTAGCTCGCTGGCAAACTCATTTGCCCTGATTGATGGCCGATCTCTATATGGCAAAGTGCTGCACCAATTGGTGGATACCCTCCCCGCGCAGGCCCAGCGGATCGTGCGTGA
>CAIRFY010000525.1 GCA_903877945.1 uncultured Oscillochloris sp.
GGTGATACCCCGTCCCCGCGTCCCCGCGTCCCCGCATCACCGCGTCACCCTGTCCCCGCGTCCCCGCGTCCCCGCGTCCCCGCGTCCCCGCGTCCCCGCGTCCCCGCATCACCGCGTCCCCGCGTCCCCGCGTCCCCGTGTCACCGCGTCACCTTTCGCAACCGCGCCACAAACTCGCTGAGCGCAACCGCCGTGGCCCCCCAGACCTTCTGGCCCGCCAGGGCGAAGAAGGGCACCTGAAGGCGCATCCCGTGCAGATCCCACTCCTCGGTGATAATGCTGGCCGGGTCGAGCAGTTGGCGTAATGGCACACTGAAGACCAGTTCAACCTCGCCGGGGTGCGGGCGCAGATCAGGGGCGGTGGTACTCAGCCCGACCACCGGGGTGAGCATGAAGTTGCTCGGCGTAATGTAGAAGCTACTCAGGACGCCCAGCACCTCCACGCTCGCGGGTGGGATGCCCAGCTCTTCTTCGGCCTCGCGCAGCGCCGTGGCCGCCGGGCCGTCGTCATCCGGGTCGGTCGAGCCGCCGGGCAGTGAAACCTGGCCCTTGTGCGTGGGCAGGTGGCCGGTGCGTACCGTCAGCGGCACACGCAGTTCACCATCCTGTGGGTAGAGCAGGAGCAGGGCGGCGGCAGAGCGAGGTACCGCCCCCGACGGCGGCTCCATCTGCGGGGCCATGTGGCCGTGTGCATCGCGCATCAGCAGCAGTTCCGCGAACGTCACAACGCTGTTATCCGCCATCGCTCGGCGGACAGAGGTGGCCTGGGATTGCCAGTGCTCTGTACTCATGTGACTTTACCCGCCTCGCGGGAAGGTGTACTCGGCCACCGGCACGAACCTATCGGCTGCGTCTGCATAGAGAAACTGGCTGATGCGGATGGCGCGATCCTCAATCTCGATCATGTTGCAGGAGTTCTGGCCGTGTTCGCGCCCGTGACCACGGCTCGATGTGGTTGTGCCGCTCTGGCAGATGATCGTACCGTTGCGCAGATCGTGGACGACATCGCGGGTATTGCCCACATAGGAGACATGGGCGTGGCCGCAGAGCAGCAACTCGGCACCGCACTCGTCGAGCAGGGTCATCGCCGCGTTGGCCTTGTCCATGGTGCGGTTGCGCCGGATGCCGAGCGGGGTCAGCACCGGGTGATGCCAGACCACCACCTTGCAGGTTTCAGGGCCGTAGCGCCCGAGGATCGCACGCAGATGCGTGATCTGGCCTGAGCTGAGTCTGCCGTCGTCTATCGTCAGGCCGTGGGCCGTACACGCACCGACAACGGCCAGACCAGGTAGCTCAAAGACCGGGTTGAGATCGCGGCTGATATGGCGGCGGTAGCGACCGAGCGGGTCGAGCAGGCGTAGATGGGCGTTGTAGAGTGGCACATCGTGGTTGCCGGGTACCACCAATTGCGGGGAGGGCAGTGCGGCGCGCAGCTCTTTCGCGGCCCGCCATTGGTCGGCAAAGTCGGCGCGCTGCACAAAATCGCCCGAGATCACCAGCAGGTCAGGCTTCATCTCGTGGGCCTGAGCGATCAGTTGCTGGGCGACCTTGGGGCGGAAGGGCGGGCCGACGTGGACGTCGGAGATATGGAGGATCCGATAGCGCACGGGATGTCACTCCTGGCTGGGTACGGGCGTGGCCGGACGTGCCTTCTCCATCGCCAGGGTGAATAGAGCTTTGCCAATCAGGGCGGCCTCGACGACCACGGTAAGCACAAGTCCATATCGCAACACGGCCATAATACTATCTACCATAACTACTGGCGCTCCTTTCAGGTTCCGAGAAGTCCCGGTATTGTAGCACAGGAGAATGTGACCTTTAGGCAATGGTTCAAACCAGCTTGACAGTTTGGCGTGAACGTAGCGCCGCCTTCCAGGCGGCCAGGAGTGCCATTGCAGGCTGGAAGCCTACGCTACAAACTGTCACACTGAAATGGCCGATCCTGAAACATGCTTTATGTAGAGATCTTCATAATGAGGGATGACGGCGGGGATGTGGTAGCGAGCGCGGGCGGAGGCACGGGCCGCATCACCAAGCCGCCGGGCCTCGGCGGGGTTCTCAAGCAGATTGCGCAGGCGGGCAGCGAAGGCCCGTGGTGTGGCGGCCAGCGCCCCGTTCACCCCGTCAGCGATGATGTCCGGCGTGCCGCCGGTGGGCATGGCCACGATAGGCGTGCCCAGGCTGGCGGCTTCCAGCAGCACCCGGCTCAACGGCTCACCCCAGGCCGAAGGGAAGAGCAGCAGGTTACAGCGGGCCATCAGCCGCAGCACCTCATCGTGGCTGGCCCAGGCCAGGAAACGCACGTCCACCCCCAGCGCGGCCAGATCCCGCCCCAGCGGCTCGCGCAGCGCCCCGTCGCCCGCCACCACCAGGGTGAAGGGCGGCACTCCCATGCCGTGCAGTTCGCGGAAGATCGCAGGCAGCAGCCCAGCTCCCTTGTTCGGCTCCAGTTTCCCGGCGAAGAGCAACATCGGCCCGCTCACCTGAGTCTGCGCGGGCGTGGCCGCGATCCGCTCGGTCGCGTCGATGTCCACCATATGCGGCAGGACGTACAGGCGCTCGGGGGCGACGATCCCAGCCAAGCGGCGAGCGATGTAGCTGCTACAGGCGATCACCGCGTCGGCTTGGGCGAGGAAGGCGGCGCGGCGGCGCAGATGGGCGAGCATATAGGGGATAGCCAGCATAGCCAGGGTGCCGCGCAGTGGCCCCAGGCGTGCGGGCAGATCGGTGGCCAGACTAGCCCAGGTTGCCTGCGGGTGCGGCGTGCGGTCGCCGTGCAGCCCGGTGGCGAAATAGTCCCACGGCCAGTGGTCGCGCACCGTGACGACGACGGGTGCGCCGATACGGCGGCCAGCAATCACCGCTGCTGGCGCGACCTGCACGTGCTGGGCGTGGATCACGGCGGGGCGACCTGCGGCAGCAACGACAATAGCGTCGGCCAGGGGATGCCAGAGCCGCTCGTGGCGGAAGTAGTTCTGGATGATTGGCAAACCTGGTGCCCAGTAGCCCACGCGCAGCGCTGGCACGCCCAGGGCGTCGTAGGCGCTCACGCCGGGCCGACCGCGCGCCGGAATCACCGCCGTTACCTGGTGGCCACGCCCAAGCAGAGCCAGGGCCAGGGCGTGGCTGCTCCACGCCGCGCCGCCCCTGCCCGTGGGCGGGAAAACATCGCTGGGAATGATGATCTGCATCGGCGCATTATACTCGCTGGCTTTAGGGATGGTTCAGAATCGGTCGTTCCAGCTTGACAGTCGGGCGAGGAGGCGAGGAGGCGAGGAGGCGATACGGAGCGCCTCACCGCGTCATCGTTTCGTCGCTGAATTGTCACGCTGGTTTGAAACATGCCTCAGGGCCAAAGTTGCGCACTGCGCGATGGTATGCTATAATCGTACCGTTACAAATTCGGGCGATTAGCTCAGTTGGTTAGAGCGCATCCTTCACACGGATGAGGTCGGTGGTTCGAGTCCACTATCGCCCACCACGTTCAATGTGCGCCACCGCTCGTGCGGGGCGCACATTTTGGTATGCGGCGCAACGAAGTCTTGATCAACTACGGAAAATTCGCATTGCTAGACGTGGTTCAACCATTGAGATGCTCAGGGGTGTCGCCCTTCACAGAGCGCATTGACGGCAGGTAGCGATGCGGTATAATAATAGGGAGCGTAAGGCATGTTTCAATCTAGCTTGACAGTTCAGCGATGAAA
>CAIRFY010000526.1 GCA_903877945.1 uncultured Oscillochloris sp.
GGCGCGTAGCCCCCTGAAGCCCAGAGCCTACCGCCTGATGCTGGGCGATAATAGTAGCGTGGGGGTTCTGTAGCGCCAATACCTTTCGAATACACCGATCCTGTGCCGACCTTGCCCCCCTACCCCTCTCCCTCACAGGGAGAGGGGGCTAGGGGGTGAGGGCTGATCGCAGCAACCACGATTATTGGTTGGGGACTACCGGCGCTGTGTCGTCTGCTACAGGTACGGGCTGGGTGCGGGTGAGGGCGAAGACAATGCCGCCCAGCAGGCCGATCCCGTTGCGCAGGGCGTGTAGGAAGATCGAGAGGCTGAGGGCCTGGGGTGCGCTGATGCCAACTGTGGCCAGCAGGAAAATCAGGGCGTTGTCTTGGATGCCCAGGCCGTTGATCGCCACTGGCAGGGCGGTGATCGCGAGAGCGATGGGCACGGTGGCGAAGTAGGCCACTACGGGGACGCCCATCCCAAAACCTAGCCCCGCAAAATAGACCGACAGGCAGATCGCGATCTGGCGCAGCACGGAGATGCCCGCTGTCTCAAGCAGGATGCGCGGGCTGTGCCCGATCACCATCAGCGACTCGTGGATGCTGATAATGGTCGGCCCGACCCGGCCCCAGATCGCCCTTGGCATGATCCGGCCCACGAGATTGATCAGCCTGCGGTTGAAGATCGTCACCATGCCTGTGCAGAAGACGACTACGGCCATCGCCAGCGTGACGATCACCGCCGGCTCGTGCCAGATGTTGGGCATGAGCAGCACGGAGACGAGTCCCACTCCAATCGTCACTGCCAGTCCGATCACCCGATCCATCAGCACCGAGGAGACCGCCAGTTCGCGCCGCGATACGTCGGGGGCGATCATGATCATCTTCATCACGTCGCCGCCCACCGATGAGGGCAGGAACATGTTGAAGAAGGCACCGATCAGCACCAGCCGCACCACCGAGAGCAGGGGCTTGATCACGCCGAGGCCCACCAGGATGCGCTGCCAACGCCAGGAGGCCATCAGCACACTGATCAGGTTTACGGTTACGCCGAGGACGAGCCAGGGCAGGCGCGCCCCCGCCATCACGCCGCCGACGCTGCGCAGATCAACCTGGCTGATGATCCACGCCAGCATTGCCGCCGTGAAGATCAGGCGTAGGCCGGTGACGAGCAGCTTTTTCATGGGCGTACCTCGATGTGGGTAATCTCTCGGTCGGTGCTGTCTGGCAACTGGCTACGCTGGTCGGTGGCGTATGCCTCGCTGTTCTTCGGGTCGTACCAGCCGGTACGCCAGGTGTAGCTCCCCGGCGTTATCTCCGCCGGTAGATCGACCTCAAAGCGCTCGCTGATCACCTGCCCCGCCTGCCACTGGTTTGTTGGCAGGAGGATGTAACTGGGCAGGTGGACGATCCGTGCATCGGGGATGCCGTCGAGGTGGCTGATCGCCAGGAGCCGCCCGGTCGGCGGATCTCCACGGAGCTGCCAGGCGAACTCGGCCAGATAGCGCCGCCCGCCCAGGGGCGTCACCCGTGCGCCGAGCATACGGATTGGGCCAAAGTCGGCTGACTGCGGTGGCAGCGTACTCCCCTCACCCACAACAATCTCCTGGCGTAGGCCCACCCCGCCACGGACGAAGAAGAGCAGCCCGTCCTGCGCCGCCCGCAGGGTGAAGTTGGGGTCGCGCAGCAGCAGGGCGATCTCAGCCGCTTCGTAGTCTACTCCACCCAGCAGCGCCTTATTTGCGAGGGTGCGCCAATCAAACAGCGCATCGGCCACAACCGCGTCTACCGTAGGCAAGATCGTGGGTAGCCGCTGCCCGCCTGGGTCGTCGCTATAGCGCACGGCGTAGAGGATCGCTCGGTCGGCGAGGCGCGTGCCCAGGAACATCGAGGCGGCAATCGGCGCGCCGGGCGGTACATACTCAGCCAAAAAGTGATCCTTCACCGCATCGCGGCTTGTGATACCGTAGACCGAGGAGTCACGGCCGACGCCGGGGATTCCGAGCCAGAAGGTCGGGTTGAGCGGCGTGTCCACCACGAGTGCGGTGATAATCCCAACGACTAGGGTGGTGAAGATTAGGTCTGCATGCCAACTGCGGGGGGACGCCCTCACCCCCCTGCCCCCTCTCCCTTTAAGGGAGAGGGGGGTTGGGGAGGTGAGGGTTGTACGCACCCGCCCGGCTCCGTCTACGGCGGCGATGATGATGAAGGGCACCACGGCGGCGTAGTGGTGGTAGCGATAGTCGTACCCAGCCCCTGGCCCGGTGCTGATCAGGGCGGCCAGGGCCAGGGGTGCGCCCACGAGCAGCCAGCGCCAGCCGCGCCAAGCCATCAGCAGGGCCGGGCCAAAGACCACCAGGGCGTTTAGGAGACGCTCACCAACGGTTTTGCCCACATCGCCGAGGGAGCCGAAGTAGAACTTAGTATAAGTACTCGCCGCCGATGCTACCGCGCCGCTCGGCCTAAACAGCTCGCGTAGGACGAAGAAGACCAGGCCGCCGTAGATCAGCGCCGCCGCTACCGTGATCAGCCCGGCCCGCCGTCGCCCGCCCCAGAGGAACAGGTAGGCTCCAATACCGATTATTGGCAGGGCCATGTACATCTTGCAACTCAGAACGAGGGCTACCCATAGCGCAAAACTGCGCCAGGCCCGGCGGTCAGCCGCATCGAGGGCGAAGAGCAGCAGGGGCATAGCCAGGGTGTCGCCGTGAAAGTCGAAGAGTACGGCGGTCAGCCCCACCGGGTAGAGCAGGTAGATCAGGGCCACGCAGCGGGCGGCCATACGGCTGTCGAGACGGCGCAGGGCCAGGCGGTAGGCAGGCACAGCGCCCAGGGCCACCAGAGCCGACTGGATCACCAGCAGGGCCGCAGGGCTGGGCCACAGGGTCAGCAGGGGCGCGAAGGCGAGGTAGATCAGCTCGACGTGCCCGTTCAGACGCGAGAAGTTACCGCCCGGCCCGGTGGTGATCAGGGGCTGCCCGTGCAGCACCGAGAAGATCGCCTGAGCCATACTGCCTAGGTCGAGGATACCACTGTTGTAGCCCTGGTAGCGCGCTAAGCCCAACCCGGCGGTGAGGGTGCCGATGAGGATGACGGCTGCCCAGAGGGCTGGGTCACGCGGGATGATCTGCGTCTGCGAGCGATTCATTTCTATACCTATATCACGTCTTGCGGCGTTTCGCGAGCCGTGGCCACGGCTCGCCGATCAGAGCCAGCAGGCCGCTCAGCGCTACCAGAGTCAGCAGCGCTCGGCTCACCAGGGCGGCTGCAACCGCCGGCCCGTCCGCCACGCCGCTGCGCACCAGGAGAACCGCCAGTGCCCCCTCACGCACACCCAGACCGCCCGGCGTGAGCGGCAGCAGCCCGATTAACCCGACGAGGGGTGAGACCATTGCAGCCTGGGGCGGGGCTTGCGGGTCGAGGGCCAGCAGGATCAGCCACAGGCTGTACGCCGTGAGCGCGTGGTAGATGACCGAGATCAACAGGCAGTAGGCCAGGGTCAGAGGATGCTGCTCATAGCGTTCAAGGATGACCTTCAGCCGTTCGGCGGCCCGACGCAGGGGCGCGGGCAGGGCCGTCAGCAGTCGGGGGCTGCGCAACACAGCGAGGCCAACGATCCCACCGACAGCCCCGCCACCAATCAACAGCAGCGGTAGCCACACTGGCCAGCCCAGGAGCTGCGGGGCCAACAGGAGGGCCAGCGAGGCCAGCGAAGCCATGCCTACCAGCCCAGTGATCCGCTCGACCGCGATGCTCGACCAGACTGCCGCCTTATCGTCGAAGGCTCGTGTGGCTAGGTAGCCCCGACCCAGATCCCCTCCAATGTCTGAGGGCAGGAAGCTCCCAGCAAAGCCGCCGATCAGGTACCAGCGCATCAACTGGCGCATCCGGGCGTGGATTCCCTGGGCGTAGAGCAGGCTGCGCCATTTCAAACAACTCAGCCAGATCCCAATAAAGTAGATCGCCACGCAGCCGATCAGGTAGGCCGGACGCACGGCGCGCAGCGTGAGCCATAGGGAGTCCCAGTCGGTCAGCCAGATCGCCACGCTGGTGATGCACGCCGCCGCGAACCCGTAGCGGAGCGTGCGCAGCAGTGAGGCACCAGGAATGCGCGTTACCGCCATCAGGTGGGCACCCGACCGATGATCAGCACCGCACGGGCGAAGGTGAGCCGCGCCTTGTACAATCGCTCGCCGAGGCGACCTGGCAACCCACGTGCGATCTGTCCGGCCAGCCGACTGCCGATCGTCAACCCGGCGATCTGTCCTCCGACATCCTTGAGCGGCCCCCACACATAGCGCTCCCTGGTCGGCTCCAGCCCACAGTCGCGCATGATCTGACGCAGGCGGCGGCGGGTGGTCACAAAGCCGTGGCTGTAGTCGCAGTTCCAAAAATCCTCGCGCAGGGCTAGGTAGTCGGGAGCTACCATAGCCACCACCCCGCCGGGTGTCACGGTGCGACGTAGCTCGGACAGGAAGGCGGCTGCGTCGCGGTAGGTCGGGTTGTGTTCAATCACGTGTGAGGCGAAAACGATATCATAGCTCCCCGTCGCCACTGGTAGCAGGGGGATCAGGGCGCGCACACCGCTGTGGCCACGGGACTGGATGGCGCGCAGCAACCGTAGATTGATGTCGAGGGCGGTGTAGCGGTAGCGGGCATCAGCACAGATGGCGGCGAAGCTGCCGTGGCCGGGGCCGATCTCCAACACCGTCCGCCCGCCAGGGTGCGCGGCGCGAATCTGCTCTAGAGCCAGACGGGCCTGCCCCATCGCCCACGCTCGCCCGATGCCCGTTGCCGCTAGGTCGTCGTAGTAATCGTAAAAGGGCATTGCTCGACCTCACCTTCCCAATAGCGGCGACACCAGATGCCAGTAGTGTGCGGTGATCCACTCAACGGTAGCCTGCACGATCCGTTCAGGGCGGCTCTGCACCAGCCCCGGCACGAACGAAAATCCACGTGCGCTGAGCAGTTCACGATCCGAGATCACGCGGGTGGCCTGGATGTGTTGGCGCTGAGTGCGGATGACCCCACTCATGCGTAGCACCTCGCCCATCGCGCTCAGGTACACGCCGAGCCAGCCCTTGCGCAGAGCGGCCACTAGCAGTAGCCCGTCGTAGAGCAGAATAATCGGTGCGCAGATCAGCAGTGTGCGCCCCTGGTAGAGCTTGAGGATGGTCAGCCAGCGGTTGCGGTAGATCATCTGCGCCCGCCGTTGCGGGTAACTGCCCTGACCACGCCAGCTTGTTTCGGCATTGCCCTGAAGATGATATACCAGGGAGTCTGGTGCGGTGTAGCAGTGCCAGCCACGCAGCCGCATGCGCAGCGACAACTCGAAGTCGTTCAGGTAGATGAAGTAGCGGGCGTCAAACCCGCCACACTCGCGTGCCCGCGCCCGGTGTACCAGCAGCGATGTGCTGGCCTGTGCGCCTACCTCCCAGACTTCGCCAGCCTTTGCTGGTGCCTTATCCGGCGGCAGAAACCCGTGGTGTAATGTCATATGCCCGACCACATGGGCAAACCCGCCATCGTGGTGAATACGCCCCTGCTGCACCAGCACCGCCCGCGAACCGACCATCGCCGTCTCGGGCCAGGTGGCGCGGGCGGCGGCGATCAGCGGTGCAAGCCAACCCTCGGGCACATAGGTGTCGTGGTCGAGAAATAACACCCATTCGCTGTCGGCTAACTGGAGTGCCAGATTGCACGCAGCACTATGGCCGATGTTTTGGCTCAAAGCGATCAACGTGCAGCCCGCCAACCTGCGCACCCGATCAACTGTATCATCGGATGAGGCATTGTCAATCACTAGGATTGGCGTATCTATCGGCAGCGCCGCCTGCACCGTTTCCAGGCAGTGGTCAATATAGGCTGCCGAGTTATACGTGATCAGCGCCACCGTCATGCTGGTATCAAATGAATCTTTCTGATGCTGGGGATGAGTGTTCCTCATGGCAAATTCCGTAGATCGCCCGCCATCGGACGATCTACCTTATAGGCCGTGTGGTGGCCAGCCACCCTCCCATACACCTCAAGGTGCTGGGCCAGGATGCGCTCCCAGGCAAAGCCCTCCACCCGTTGGCGGGCCATGTCGCCGAGCTGCTCGCGCCGGGCCGGATCGCTCATCAGGCCCGTGATAGCCGCCCGCAGCCCGGCGATGTCGTGGGGCTTCACCAGCACCCCGGCGTCGCCCACCACCTCGGGCATGCCGGTCACGTTGTTGGTGATCACCGCGCACCCGGCGCTCAGGGCCTCCAGCAGCACCACCGGAAAATTATCGTGGAGCGAGGGGAAGACAAAGATCGCGCTGGAGGCGTAGAGGTCTTGCAGATCCTGGCCCTTCACAAAGCCGGGGAACTGTACATTCAGCCCGAGCTGGCGGGCCTGCTCTTGAAGCGGGCCGAGCATCGGCCCATCACCGGCGATAATCACATCCCAGCCCGTCAGGTCAACCCCCGCAAGCGCCTGGAGCATATGCTGGGCACCCTTGCGCGGGAAGAGTCGGCTGGCGAAGAGGATGCGCCTGCGCCGGGGCACCACGCCCACCTCGGGCAGATCGAAGCCGTAGGGGATCACATCCACCGGCACATCGGCACCACGCTGGAGCAGGTCGCGCAGGTAGTGCGAGGGCGAAATGATCGCGTCGGAGCGCCGTACCAACTGCCGCCAGAGCGGGGCAAGCACGCGATGCCCGCGCTTGAAGCGGTCGGGGTTGTAGCCAGGCACATCCGAGCCGTGGATCGTCACCACCAGCGGCAGGCCGGTGAGTCGCTTTACTGCGGCGGCTAGCACGCCGGTGGGCATCAGGAAGTGAGCGTGGATGACATCGTAGCGGTGGCGTGCGACCAGGCCCAGGGTCATCGGCAGCGCCGAGAGGATATAGCTCGCCATCTCGACTGTCACCGCACGCACGGGAGAGGCGCGTAGGGCCGGTACGCGGAAGACATTCAGCCGCCCGTCGAACAGCACATCACGGAAGGGCAGATTGCGGTAGCCCATCGTCACCACATCAACAGCGTGGCCAGCCCTGGCGAGCTCCTCAGAGAGCGCACGCGTGATCGGGCTGGCCCCGCCGCCAATTGGCGGATACTCGTAGTTGAGCATCATAATCCGCATCGTCTACGCTCCGTTAATTTCCTCGCGCACCACATAAATCTGTTTGTGCTGAGTCTCGTAGTAGGTTCGCATCAGCAACTCGCCCATCAGGCCGATCCCGATAAACTGCACGCCGAGGATAATCAGCAGCACGCCGAGCAGCAGCAGCGGTCGTGAGCCAATATCGACGTTGTAGGCGATCTTGGTGAACGCGAGGTACAGGCTAATCGCACAGCCTATCAGTATCGAGACGAGACCCCACAGGCCAAAAATCTGCATGGGCCGGGTGGAGTACGAGAGCAGAAAGCGCACCGTGATCAGGTCGAGCAGCACGCGCACGGTGCGGCTGATCCCGTACTTCGACGTGCCATAGCGGCGTGGCTCGTGGTGAACCGGCATCTCCGTCACCGCTACACCTTGCCACGAGGCCACCGCCGGGATGAACCTGTGCAGTTCGCCGTACAGGTTGATATTTTTTACCACATCAGCGCGGTAGACCTTCAACGAGCAGCCGTAGTCGTGCAGATGCACGCCAGTGACCCAGGAGATCAGCCGGTTGGCGATCATCGAGGGCAGCCGCCGGTTGATGAAGGGATCCTGGCGGCGGGCGCGCCAGCCGCTCACCACATCGAAGCCCTCGCCCGCACGGGCCAGCATTTGCGGGATGTCGTCCGGGTCGTTTTGGAGATCGGCATCAATTGTGACGATATAGTCGCCGCGAGCGCGGTCAAACCCGGCGGCGAAGGCCGCCGTTTGGCCAAAGTTACGTCGGAAGCGTACCACACGCAGGCGCGGGTCGGCGGCGGCCAGTTCGCTCAGCAGAGCAAAACTCTTGTCACGCGAGCCATCGTCCACCGCAAGGATCTCGTAAGCGTGGCCGTAGCGTTGGAGAGTCGCGCTGAGCTTGGCATAGAGATGCGGGATGCTATCCTCTTCGTTGTAGATCGGCACAACGATGGAGAGCGAGGGCGATACGCCGGCGGCCAGTGTGGCCGGGCGATCAGATATATCAAGAATGGCGGTAGGCATGGGGTACGTACTCCAGCATCACGGCAAGGTGTCAGTCGGCTGTTGCTATTGTACGCGATGGAAGCAGGGGCGAAGCAATTGCGCCACGTGCCTCTGGCACGTGGGGCGTGTTTCAGAATCGGGCGATCCCGCGTGACAGTGTACAGCGAACGTAGCACCGCCTTCCAGGCGGTCAGGAGTACCACTTGCAGGCTGGAAGCCTACGCTACCAACTGTCAAGCTGGTTTGAAACATGCCTGGCACAGTTGCTTCGCCCCTACAGCGACAACCATACCTCGTAGACAACGCTTTTCTGGAGTCCGAGCTCGCGGGCGACGGCGCGGGCGGCGGCGCTACCGCCGAGACCTTGGTCACGCAGGATGCACAGGCGACGGGCGATCTCGGCCTCGCTGGGTGGCTCGTTGAGGGTAGGGGCCGACAGCCGCCGTCGGTCGCGCTTACGCTCGCCCCCCGGCGGCTGCCCCGCGATCACCAGGGTGTACTCGCCGCGTGGTTCGTGCGCGCTGAAGTGGGCCAGGGCCACGCTCACCGTGCCCCGGCGCAGATCCTCAAATCGCTTGGTCAGATCCTTCGCCACCACGATCTGCCGGTCGCCCAGCACCTCCAGGATGTCGCCCAGGGCGTCCACCAGGCGGTGCGGAGCCTCGAAGCAGACCAGGGAGAGGGTCAGGTCGGCCAGATCCTCAAGCAGCGCACGGCGCTCGCCGCCGTGTCGGGGCAGGAAGCCCACAAACACAAAACGGTCGCTGGGCAGGCCCGAGGCGGTTAGGGCGGCCACCGGGGCGCTTGGGCCGGGCACCGGCGAGACCACAAACCCGGCGCTGATGCAGGCGCAAACCAGTTCGTAGCCAGGGTCGGAGACACCCGGCGTGCCCGCGTCCGATACCAGGGCGACATCGCCCTCGCCCAAGGCCGCCAGGATGGCATCGAGCCGGGCCAGCTTGTTATGCTCGTGGTACGAGATGCAGCGCGTGGTGATCTCGTAGTGGCTCAGCAGGCGCTGAGTGTGGCGGGTATCCTCAGCCGCGATTAGACGCACCTCGCGCAGCACCCGCAGGGCGCGCATGGTGATGTCTTCGAGGTTGCCGATGGGAGTCGCAACTAAAAATAATATGCCCATGTGAATTCAAAATGCAAAATGCAAAATGCAAAATATCAGTTTTTACATTTTACATTTTACATTTTACATTTTGCATTTTACGCAATACCGCAAAACTCGCCCTGTCACGCTGAGCGAAGCGAAGCGTCCCGGCGATGATAATGCA
>CAIRFY010000527.1 GCA_903877945.1 uncultured Oscillochloris sp.
AGGGGCAGGGGGTGGGGGGGCAGAAAGTATCGAAGCTCGTACCGTGTCAGTCATATTCCACGCTGCACCGCCCAGAGGGCGGCCTGGGTGCGGTCACGCACATCGAGCTTGCCCAGGATGTTGCTGATGTGGTTCTTCACGGTGCCCACGCTAATTGCCAGAGCGGCGCTGATCTCCTGGTTCGTGCTGCCCAGGGCGAGCATGTGCAGGATACTACGCTCGCGCTCGGTGAGCAGGTCGGCTCGCTCAGACGGTGGGGGGCGGGTGGGGGCGGGTGGGGGCGGCGAGTTGGCGGCCATGCGACCCAGATAAGGTAGCAGGCGTGCGGTGATCTCGGGGTTGAGCAGGGCACCACCAGCGGCCACTGTGCGTACCGCGTCAGCGAGGGCGCGGTGATCTACATCCTTTAGCAGGTAGCCACGTGCCCCGGCAGCGATCCCACGAAATACATATTCGTCGTCGCGAAAGGTCGTGAGGAAGATCACCGCCGCCCGCGCCTTCGACTCGGTGAGCCGACGGGTTGCCTCCACGCCGTCCATCACCGGCATCATGACATCCATGAGCACCACGTCGGGGTCGAGGCTGCTCACCATCGCCAGAGCCTCGGCCCCGTTGCCTGCCTGACCGACCACCTCGATGTCGGGTTTGCGGGCCATGAGCAACTGGATCCCCGTGCGAATGAGAGCCTGGTCATCGACGATCAGGACGCGGATCTTTTCAGCCATCACAGCCCACCCTCGTTAGGAAGGTGCAGTATAAGCCGAAATCCGCCCTCAGGAACAGGGTCAGCCTCGATCCTGCCGCCGAGAGCCTCGGCCCGCTCGCGCAGCCCCACCAGACCGTAGCTTCCCGGCGATGCCCCACCTCTGGTTATGTGAGCGTCGGACGTATCGGTGAGCAGGTGATCGTTGAGTACCATCACCGTAATATGGCTGGCACTGCGGTCGATCTGCACCGTGATCGTGCCGGGGTGGGCGTGCTTACATGCATTGGCCACGCCCTCTTGTACCACCCGGTAGATCGTACAGGCTACCGTCGGGGTGAGATCATCAAGGCACTCATTCGCCCGTAAATCGACGGCGGCAGAGGTACTCTGCTGACACTGTGCCGTCAGGTCGCCGAGGGCTGCGGCGAGGGCGTGACCCTCCAGGGGCAGTTCAGCGTCGGCCACGGACAGCACACTGCGCCAGGCCGCACGGAGTTGTTCACGGCTGATCTGGAGCTGGTCGAGAGCCTGCTCAGGGCTTTCGGCCACCAGATCCTCGGCCAATTGGAGCTGGAGGTTAATCAACACCAGCCGCGAGCCGAGGTCGTCGTGAAACTCGCGGGCCAGGCGCGTGCGCTCGGTGGCTACCGCCAGCGTGCGTACCTCCGAGGTCTGCTGCTCAATTTCGCCGCTCAGGAGCGCCACCCGCAGCTCCGCCTGACGGCGCTGGTCGAGCTGGCGACGGGCCAGGAGCAGCGGCCCAAGCACCGTCGCCGCCGACACCGCGCAGATCAGTAGGCTCTCGGCGTCCATCGTCTGGGGGCGCATGCGAGCCAGCAGTAGTCCAATCGCCGCAGGCATACCGGCCAAGAAGATCACGATCTGACTCAGGGGCAGGCGCAAGGCGATCTGCCAGAGTACCAGCAGCAGCCCTAGCAGGATGGGCATGGCCTGCGTGATGATCGCCAGGGCCACGAGGGCGAGGGTCTGCCCCATCAGGCCGATCTGGAGCAGCAGGGCGTTGTGCGCCCGCAAGGTGTAGATATAGGCCAGCAGCAGCAGGGCGTAGAGTGCAAACAGGGGCAGGATGACGTCAGGGGTAGGTCGGTGCTGGAGCAGCATCACCAGCAGCGAGAGGGCGACAAAGACGACCGGCAGCACCCAACTGAGGATCTGGTAGGGCTGTGACGAGATCACCAACTCGTCGAACGGCATGGCCGCCATGGTTGTGATCATCGGGCTGTGCGGCGGTACCTGGTCGTCCTCGCCCCGGCGCAGCAGCGTGATCGCCACGCGCAGCCGATCAACCGCCGCCCCAGCCGACGCCCGAGTCTGAGCCACTGTGGTCTGGAAGCGCGAGAGGTTATTTTGGGCCTGGCTAATCGCCGCCACGATGTTCTGCTCCGTGCGGGCCAGGGCCGCCTGCACCTCGCCGGTGAGCATCTGCGACAACCGGCGACGCTCCTCCAGCGCTACGCACTGCTGCATCTCGCGCAGCGCCGTCGAGAGGCTATCGTAGCGCTGCTGCATCTGCTGGAGCATCTGCTGGGCCTGCTCGCCGCGCCGGTACTGGCGCACATAGATGATCGCGGCAATGATCGCGCATGTGGCGGGGAAGGCCAGGGCCAGGTTGCTCTGGATCCAGGCCAGCACGCTCGCCGTGGCCATAATCACACCCCCGCTCCACAGCACCCAGACACCCACCGCAAACGGAATCCAGAGCCAGGGCCGGAACAGGGTCAGAGCCTGGAGGACAATCGCAAGGTACACATAATCGATGAGCGGTGCGGGGAAAAGACTTTGGGAGACCGCCGTGAGCGCACACTGGAGCAACAGGTAGAGAATCTGCAGCCATAGCCGCATGCGCTGAACCGGCACCACCACCGTCATAATCAGTTGCACCCCCATGATTGCGCACATCGCCCAATAGCGCTCCGGTGTCCCTCCAACGCTGACTGGCCCGCGCAGACCAATCCCGCTCAGCGGAGTCATAAGCAGGGCAAACCCCACGATCCCCTGGAGCGCGAACGGGTAGGGGATGTGGCGATCACTGAAAGTCTGAAACTGTTGAGATGTGCGAACCATAATCTGTAGTGTAGCATATTCGTCTGATGAGCTTGCACGCTGCACCGATCTGTACTAGTCTAGTACCCGGCTTGCGCGGATCCTCGCGATCCAGCCGATTCGTACTATACAGAGGCCATGATGGCCTCGTGAGGAGATTTTTGTGCCAACCGAGATCGATCTCGTTCACTCCGACCTGGAACACCTTATCCACCCGCTCTATCACCCCAGCGGCCACCAGACGCCCAAGATCTGGGTTGAGGCTAAGGGCTCGGTCGTGAAGGACATCAACGGCAACGAGTACCTTGATGGCCTGAGTTCGCTCTGGAATGTGAACGTGGGCCATGGGCGCGAGGAACTGGCCGAGGCCGCGTATACCCAGATGAAGCAACTGGCCTACTACTCGACCTACACCGGCTCGACAAACCTGCCGGCCATCCAGCTTGCCGAGAAGCTCAGCCAGATCTTCTACCCGAGCATCAACACCTTTTTCTTTACCAGTGGTGGTGCCGAGAGTACCGAGAGTTCGATCAAGACGGCTCGCTTCTATTGGAAGGCCAAGGGCAAGCCCGATAAGGTCAAGTTTATCTCACGCATCCGGGGCTACCACGGTGTGACGCTGGCGGCCATGAGCGCCACCGGGCTGTCGGCTTACTGGCCGATGTTTGAGCCGCGTGTGCCCGGCTTCTCCCACATCGAGTCGCCCTATCCCTACCGTTTTGTGAACACGACCCCCGAACTGAGCGACGGCGTGGCGGCCGCCAATCTGCTTGAGCAGGCCATTCTGCGCGAAGGTGCCGACACGGTGGCCGGGTTTATTGCCGAGCCTGTGCAGGGCGCGGGCGGGGTGATCGTGCCGCAAGACGACTACTTTGCCCGTATCCGCGAGATCTGCGACCAGTACGAGGTGCTGCTGATCGCCGACGAGGTGATCACCGGATTCGGGCGCACCGGTGCCTGGTTCGGCCTGGAGCGCTACGGCATCGAGCCGGACATCGCCCAGTTCGCCAAGGGCATCACGTCGGGCTACGTGCCCCTAGGCGGCATTGGCGTGTCGGACGCGATCAGCGAGGTGATCAACAGCGTGTCGCCCGACAGGCGCTGGATGCACGCCTTCACCTACTCGGGTCACCCCACCTGCTGCGCGGTGGCTCTGGCGAACATCGCGATCATCGAGCGTGAGAACCTGGTGGCCCAGGCCGCCCGCACCGGTGCCCACCTGCTGGCCCGGCTCCAGGAGCTTGAGGAGATGCCCAGCGTGGGCAACGTGCGCGGTCTAGGCATGATGGCCGGCGTCGAGCTGGTGGCGAACAAAGAGACCAAAGAGGCGTTCCCGGCATCGGCCAATGTCGGTGCCCGCGTGGGCAGCGAGATGATGGCCCGTGGGCTGTTCACGCGCATCCTTGGCGACAGCATCCTGCTGGCCCCGCCGCTCACCACCAGTATCGAGCAGATCGACCAGATGGTGCAGATCATCGGCGAGTCCATCGCCGCCGTGCAGGCGTAGGCGTAAGGGTGCAGCAGCGCGGCGCTGCTGCACCCCCTACTGTCCTGTCATACCTGAACCATGCGCGGGGCGCACACCATCCGCTGAAAATGGCCGCTGATGCCCGACTATCGGCTATTACTACAGTTGTCGTTTGAATCACCCCCCCTAGCCCCCCCGCTTGCGCATATCTTTACCCAGAACGTTTATGCTGGCGTGAGAGATGGTACGATAGGGGGACGAAGTTGATCTCGATTTCGAGTTTGACCCAATCGCAGCAAAATTCGATCATGTCAGCGCTTAGTTTGACCGATCCGACGAAATATTCGTACTCGCTGACGGTCAACGG
>CAIRFY010000528.1 GCA_903877945.1 uncultured Oscillochloris sp.
GCCACATCGCGTCCTCGCCACATCGCCACATCGCGTCCTCGCGTCCTCGCGTCCTCGCGTCCTCGCGTCCTCGCGTCCTCGCGTCCTCGCGTCCTCGCGTCCTCGCGTCCTCGCGTCCTCGCGTCCTCGCGTCCTCGCGTCATCGCCTCATCGCCTCATCGCCTCATCGCAAGACGGTAAAGCTGAATGTGCCCATTTTGAAACATGCCTCAGCCCTAGATCGTGACCTAAAACTCTTGACACGTCCTGTTGCGTATGATACTATCCCGGCCATACGTTTTGCGTAAAATAAAAAACATATGTTTTTAACTATGACGTATCGCAGGTCGGATTTGCTTTGGTTGTGACCAAAGCGTAATCTTCGGCTATAGGTCGTGCATTGTTTAGGTGTGGTAGAATCGCAAGAGAGCTTGTGGTCGGCGGCTCGTGCGGTGAGAGAAACCACAGATCGCGCTGGGGATACGCGAAGAAAATCGGGCAATTGTGCGAAGTGTTCGAATGGCTCGACGATTATGGCAACGGCCCAACTTCCAAAATAGGTGCCGGTCTCTTGCGATTCTGGCGGTTGCAAGTCTCCTCGCAATCACGCTGAACGGCTGTATGGAGGCGCTTCGGAGTGGTCAGGACGCCAGAGGTTTCTCTCCTTCGGCCCTCCTGTTGCCAACCGCAACAGTCGTTGCGGAGATGGCCGTCGCTGCGGAAACTCCGATCCCCGTAGCGGCGACGGTGGTTCCGGTGGAGCCGACTACTGTAGCGCTGACGCCAACGTTATTGGTGCCGACGCCACAGGTCAGTTCTATCCCCGAGGCAACATTTGTTCTCCCAACGCCGCCGCAGATGTCGAACGAGCAACGCTGGCGGGCGCAGCAGATCAATCGGAATGTCTTTGATCTCACGCGATCCTATACGACCGCCAGCAGCGAGCTCTGGTGGTATGATCCGGTCAATCAGCAGCACGTTATTCTGGGGACGTTCACCGGTGACTTTCTCGCACAGGCCCAATTTACGCTCCGTGGACAGGGCATTGAGGCGTTGGAGGTGCCGTATCAGGTGAATGTGAACTATGGACTCACGGCCCTGTCGCCGGCACTTGTGGCGCGGATCAATGCTGCCGGAGCCAAGGACTGGGTTGAGACCTATGTTTTCATTACCCCGAACGTTGTGCCCCGGTAACGGCAAAGGTCATTGTTGAGGGTATGCGAATTCCACTTTATTTCTTCTCTCAAATCCATCATGAACACGGATGTGGCGGATATGATGTCTGTCGTGGGATCGCCACCTCCGCATCTTCACGTCACATAATAGGGAAAGCTCTTTTGACCGGCTTTGTTTCAGGGCTGGTCTTTTTTTAATACGGTACTGCTGTCACCTGTTGTCAACGAGTGGACGATAAAGGTCATCGGTAGAAGGAGCAATCAGTGAGCAGCAGATACCTAGACATGGTGCGCGGGCAACGACGCCGGGGCGGTGGGGGCTGGCAGTTTACGGCAAAATCGTTATTAGCCGTCCTCGCATGTATTGCTATGGTTGGTTCGGCTGTCTATTGGTGGGGCGTGCAGAGCCAACTGACGACGAATTGGGTTGTCGCAGGGGCGTTCACCGCGATTCTTGTCCTCGCTCCCCCAAGCCTCACGTCATTCCTCATCCCTTGGTCCCCCGGCGGGATGCTCCTCCAAAAAATTAATGCCCGTACATGGGGCTATGGCGTGATTATCGTCGCGTCGCTCTACCTGCTCTATTATTCTTTTGAGATCCAGTATAGCTGGTGGGCTTCCCAGCCTACGGTTGCTAACACCGGCCTTATTCTCCAGCAGGTTATTATTGGGATCATTGGGTTTATCATCATCCCGGCCCTGCTCTGGACGCCAGTCACCAGTGAGGAACTCGTCGAGCAGGTGCGTCAGGCTCACCTTGTGCGCCGTTACGAGTTGCAAACGCAGGCCGATATTGCAATCCTTCGCGCCACACTGCTGCGCGCTCAAGAAAAAGCGTTGATTGGCTTTGCAAACCTGACTGTCCAAGAAAAAGAAGAACTTGCCTCGGTGATGCGTGGACTTGTGAAGGGGATTGACGGCACCCTGCGCGATATTGGCGAGAGTGTAAAAACGGTGAGTGGCGCGGCGGTGCCTTTTAGCAGCCTTGATGACAACGATGATATTCGTGGCTACCTTGACTATATCCACGAGAGCCTGACTGATAACGCCCTGCTGCCCCGGCGCGCTGGACAGACGGAGCGCCTTGCTGTTCAGCCGCAGGAGGAGTATTACGACGAGTCGGGCTACGACGACCGGCACCCGCGTTTGCACGGTGGCCGTCGGTCGTAAGGGCGCAACAGGTGCGCAACGTGCATACCTGGAGGGGGGCATATGCGCGGCTATCGCTTCAGCACAGATCGTCGCCTGCCTGAGCGAGATATGCTTGATCTCGCGGACACCCTCGCCCTTCAGCTCCACGATTCCCTGG
The DNA here is from genome assembly GCA_903877945.1 of uncultured Oscillochloris sp. Classification (GTDB taxonomy): domain Bacteria; phylum Chloroflexota; class Chloroflexia; order Chloroflexales; family Chloroflexaceae; genus Oscillochloris. The sequence goes on from CAIRFY010000528.1 coordinate 2,464, forward strand.
GGGCACGTGTGTATCTGCTGCCGCGCACCGATGTGGCGGAGCTGATCCGCGCCTATGTGGATGATCTTGGCTCTGAGGATCAGCACGATGTTTCGTGGATGATCTGGCACCTCTTTCAAGACGCCCGCGAGATGGAGTCCCCCGACTGATGGAGCCCCCCTAGAGGATCGCCGCCCGTGACACGTACTCAGCGGATTGGGATCTATGGGGGTACCTTCGACCCCATCCATATTGGTCACCTGGCGATTGCGGAGGAGTCCCGCCACGCTCTCGACCTCGATTATGTGATCTTCGTCCCTGCGTCGCGGCAGCCACTCAAAGCTGATTTCCAGGGTGCCTTGCCCGCGCAGCGACTGGCGATGGTGGGCCTGGCTTGTGCCGGGAACCCGCAGTTTATCGCGTCCGATATAGATCTGCGCCGCCCGCCACCCTCGTATACGGTCGATACCCTTGCCGCACTGCGCGCTGAGACTGACCCTGCCGACGATCTTGTGTTTATCCTTGGCACCGATGCCGCCCGCGACTTCCCGCGCTGGTATCGGGCCGCCGAGATGCTCCGTCTCGTGCGTCTGGCTATTGTCGGACGCCCCGGCTACCACCTGAACGTCGCGCAGCTTGAGGCCGATCTTCCCGGCATTGGTGAGCGTTGTACCTTGATCACCGGCCCGCGCCTGGATGTTTCCAGCAGTGAACTGCGCGCCCGTCTGGTCTCTAACCGCCCGACGCGCTACCAGATTCCTGACCCGGTGCTCGCGTACATCGCTGCGCACGGGCTTTACCGAGAGTATGAGCATGGACACTCCTGAACATGTGCTTACCCAAACCTGCGCTACCTGGGGCATCACCCTGAGCGCCGGACAGCTCGCGCAGTTCGCCGCCTACGCCGAAGAGCTGCGGATCTGGAATGAGCGCGTCAACCTCACGGCGATCACCACGCCGATTGAGATCTACCGCCGTCACTTCCTCGACTCCCTGAGCCTGGCTCGTTTCTGGGGCGACTCCCCGGCGGGCCTGGTTGATATCGGCAGTGGGGCGGGCTTCCCTGGTCTGCCGCTGGCGATCCTACGACCGAGCTTGCGCCTGACTCTGGTGGAGTCGGTGGGCAAGAAGGCCGAGTTCCTGCGACATATGGCCGATCTGCTGGGGCTTGTGGGGGTGCGGGTACTCACGGCGCGGGCCGAGGATCTGGGCCGCGACCGGGGCGAACGTGCCTCCCACGAACTTGTGACGGCGCGGGCGGTGGCGGAACTACGGGTGCTGGTGGAGTATGGGTTGCCGCTGCTGAAGATCGGCGGGCGTATGCTGGCCCCAAAGGGAGCCGCTGCCTACGACGAGGTGACGGCGGCAGGACGGGCGATTAAAGTCCTCGGGGGGTATATGGTTGCGGTGGAGTCGGTCGATCTACCAGGTCTGGACTCCCACGCGGTGGTGATCATCGACAAGCTACGCCCAACTGACCCGCACTATCCGCGCACGTCCGGCGTGCCAAGCCGAAATCCTCTGTAAGGCATGTTTCAAACCAGCGTGACAATTCAGCGACGAAACGATGACGCGGTGAGGCGCTCCGTATCGCCTCATCGCCTCATCGCCACATCGCTGAATTGTCACGCTGAATGTGCCCATTTTGAAACATGCCTAAGACAGGCATGTTTCAATCCAGATTGACAATTCAGCGACGAAACGATGACGCGGTGAGGCGCTCCGTCTCGCCTCATCGCCTCATCGCCTCGTCGCCTCGTCGCAAGAC
>CAIRFY010000529.1 GCA_903877945.1 uncultured Oscillochloris sp.
ACAGTTCAGCGATGAAACGATGACGCGGTGAGGCGTTCCGTATCGCCTCATCGCCTCATCGCTGAACTGTCAAGCTGAATGTACCCATTTTGAAACATGCCTAAGACATGGTTCAGAACAGGTTTACAGTTTGGCGGAGACGCGAGGACACGAGGATGCGATAGCATCGCCTCGTCGTATCCTCGCCTTATCGCCAAACTGTAAACCTGAAACCTTGTCTAAGTAGAAAAATCTTAACAATAGGCGCTCAGAGGGCGAATCGAGACAGGGGAAGCCTTCACTAATGTTATAATATCAATACACCATTAGCATATATACACACTTAGAGGGGCGACACCGTGCAAATCTACCTTGACACTGCAAACATCAGCGAGATCCGCGAGGCGGCATCCTGGGGCATTCTCAGCGGCGTGACGACGAACCCGACCCTGGTGGCCCGCGAGAAGGGTGCCGACTTCAAGTCGGTAATCAGCGAGATTGCCGAACTGGTCGATGGCCCGATCAGCGCCGAGGCGGTTTCCCTGGACGGCGAGGGCATGGTGAAAGAGGGCCTGGAGTTCGCCACATGGCACCCCAACGTCATCGTGAAGGTGCCGAGCACCACCGAGGGGCTCAAGGCGGTCTACCAACTGGCCCGCAAAGGTATCCGCACCAACGTCACCCTGATCTTCAACGCCAGCCAGGCTCTGTTGGCCGCCCGCGCTGGAGCCTTCATCGTTAGCCCGTTCGTAGGCCGGGTCGATGACACCGGCGTAGACGGGATGCAGCTCATTCGCGAGATCAGCCAGATCTACAAGAGCGACTCCGAGATCACGACGAAAATCATCTCGGCCTCGATCCGCCACCCGCGCCACATTATCGACAGCGCCCTCGCCGGTGCCGACATCGCCACCTGCCCCTTCAAGGTACTCCAGATGTCGATGCGCCACCCGCTCACCGACCGGGGTATCGAGCAGTTCCTCGCCGACTGGAAGGCCCGCGCGTAGACAACATTCCGTCACAAGCCAAAAGCCTCACACGGGTGTCCGTGTGGGGCTTTTGGCTTGTGGCAGGAATCCCCAGCCCGGTCTCGTGCACAAATTGACATAGCACCGTTGGATAGAGTAAAGTATCAGGACTACATTCGCTGCCTTGCGAGGTGCCTGTATGTCGCCAATCGCCATCAACCAGCGTCAGCTAGAGACTCTCAGCCAGCTTCTGATTGCTGGTGGGCATCACGATGTCTCTGGGCTCCTGTCCGCATCTCTTGAGCGCCTCGTCGCCTTCTGGCCGGCGCAGGCCGGGGCGTTGCTCTACATCACACCTTATGGCGAGACAGTACGGCTCATCCAAGGTTCCCTCGATAGCGAAACCCGCACGCTGATCGAGCAGGCCCGTAGCGGTTTTATACGCCGTGATGATGGAACCGAGCCCATGCTTGGCTCCTACTCGCTAGAGGGTAATCGCGATCTGATCGAACTGCCGTTGCAGAGCGGTGGTCAGGGCGTCGGTCTGCTGCACCTGGTAGTGAACGGCCAGGAACTCGGTGCCGGTGGCAAGAATGACCCGAGCGCGCTCAATGCCGATGAGGATCTGATGGTGCTGCTGGTGCGGGCCATTGGTGGCGAGGCCGACAAGCTCTCGATGCTGCGGCGCGCTGAGCGCGATCTGCGCGAGCTGAATCTGCTCTACGAGATCGGCCAGTCGCTGGCGATTAACCTCGATCTCTCCAGCTTGCTCAACGATATTAAGCTGCGTGCGCCCAAGGTGGTGGGGGCCGAGCGCTGCTCGATCCTGCTGATTGATGAGCAGCGCAACGAGCTGGTGCTGGAGATCCCCGGCGAGAACCGGCAGTATCGTATGCCCGCCGACCGGGGTATCGCCGGGTGGGTGGCGACGCACGGGGTCGGCCAGATTGTGAATGATGTTGAGCAGGATCCGCGCTGGTACGATGCAATTGGCCGTGAGGCGGAGTTTGTCACCCGCTCGATCCTCTGCGTCCCCATGCGGATCAAAGATCGAGTCAGCGGCGTGATGCAACTGCTCAACAAGGTTGATGGCAAATCCTTCAGCGACCAAGATATGCAGTTGCTCACCACCCTGGCTGTCCAGGCCGCTATCGCTGTCGAGAACGCCCGCCTCTACCAGAGCCTCAAGCAGGAGCGTGACCGGCTGCTGAGCAAAGAGGCCGAGACACGTTCTGCCATCGCTCGCGACCTGCACGACGGCCCGACCCAGAGTGTGGCCGCAATCGCTATGAATATTGAGTTCATTAAGAAGCTGTTTCGAGCGATGCCCGAGCGCGTGCCGGCTGAACTCGATACGCTGTCTGAGTTGGTGCATAAGACGACCAACGACATCCGCACGCTGCTCTTTGAACTGCGACCCCTGGGCCTAGAGACGCAGGGCCTGGTGATCACACTCCAGCAGTACGTGGATCGCTGGCGCGACCCCTCGGGCAACACCACCCGGCTGCGGCTTGAGGCTCCTACGAATGTGCCGCGCCTACCCTCAGAGATCGAGGCGGCGACCTTCATCATCCTCCAGGAGGCGGTGAACAATGCCCGCAAGCACGCCCGCAGTGACCTGATCACGATCTACCTCTATGTGGAGGAGGATGTCTTTGTGGCCAGCGTGCGCGACCGGGGCAAGGGCTTTAACGTGGCGGCGGTGGAAAGTACCTATAACAGCCGGGGCAGCCTGGGCCTGCTGAATATGAAGGAGCGCGCCCGCCTGATCGGTGCCGATCTGCGTATCCGCTCCGAGTCTGATCATGGTACAACGGTGGAACTGCGGATACCTTTGTCATAATGCAAAATGCAAAATGCAAAATGCAAAATGCGCAATAGAGCATAAGTAACGCTGTCATTCTTCGCTTCGCTCAGAATGACGGGACGCCTCACCGCGTTACTTCTGCATTTTGCATTTTGCATTTTGCATTTTGCATTGAACCCTTATCCCAAAATATCCTTGACCAACTGCGCGATGTCGGTGGGCTGGCGGGCCACCATGACCCCGACCGCCTCCAGGGCGAGGATCTTCTCCTGGGCCGTGCCTGTGCCGCCGCTGATGATCGCGCCCGCGTGGCCCATGCGCTTACCCTCGGGGGCCGTCTGCCCAGCAATGAAGCTGACCACCGGCTTGGTGACGTTGGTCTTGATGAAGTTCGCGGCCTGGATTTCGGCGTCACCGCCGATCTCGCCGATCAGCACGATCACCTTGGTCGCCTCGTCGGCCTGGAACATGGACAGCACATCCACAAAGCTCGTGCCGATAATCGGGTCGCCGCCAATGCCGACGATGCTGGTCTGGCCGAGGCCGAGGCGGGTGAGGGCGTCCACCGCCTCGTAGGTGAGGGTGCCGCTCTTGCTGACCACGCCCACTGGGCCGGGGACAGCGATGTTGCCGGGAATGATGCCCACCTTGGCCTCGCCAGGGGTGATCAAGCCAGGGCAGTTGGGACCAATCAGGCGCGCCCCGCACTGCTGGACAAACTCGTAGGTAGATACCATGTCGAAGGCGGGGATGCCCTCGGTGATGCAGACGACCAGCGGGATGCCGGCCGCCGCCGACTCGCGGATAGCATCGGGGGCGAAGCTCGCCGGTACGTAGATCACCGCACAGTTAGCCCCGGTGGCGGCGACCGCCTCTTTCACCGTGTTGAACACCGGCACCTGTCCGTCCACCGCCGTCTGGCCGCCGCGACCCGGCACCACGCCAGCTACCACCTGTGTCCCGTACGCGATCATCTGGCGGGTGTGGAACTCGCCCTCTTTACCCGTAATTCCCTGCACCAGCAGTCGTGTGGCCTTGTCAATCAGAATACTCAACAGACCCTCCGGGTTGAATGCAAAATGCAAAATGCAAAATGCAAAATGTAAAGTGTAAAATGCAAAATGTAAAATGCAAAATGTAAAATGTAAAATGTAAAATGTAAAATGTAAAATGCTAAAATGCTAAAATGCTAAAATGCTAAAATGCTAAAATGCTAAAATGCTAAAATGCTAAAATGCTAAAATGCAAAGTGTAAAGTGTAAAGTGTAAAATGCAAAATGTACAATACAAAACCCATTGCCTACTGGCATCTTTTGCATTTTGCATTTTGCATTTTGCATTGATCGGTCATCCGCCGATAATTGTCACCCCGGCACTGGTGCCAATACGGTTGGCCCCGGCGGCGAGCATGGCCTGAGCATCGGCCAGGCTGCGGATGCCGCCCGACGCCTTGACGCCCACGTCGGAACCGACAACACGGCGCATGAGGGCGATGTCGGCGGCGCTGGCCCCGCCACCCGCGAAGCCCGTGCTGGTTTTTACGAAGTCGGCCCCGGCGCGGGCGGCCAGCAGGCAGGCCACCACCTTCTGCTCGGCGCTGAGCAGTGCTGTTTCAATGATCACCTTCACCAGCGCACCCTGGGCGTGACCGGCGTTCACCACCTGCCAGATATCCTCGGCCACCTCGGGGTAGCGCCCGGCCCGCAGATGTCCCACGGCGAGTACCATATCGAGCTCGCGGGCACCGTTGGCGGCGGCCTGGGTAGCCTCAAAGACCTTTGTCTCGGTGGTGGTCGCGCCGAGGGGGAAGCCGATCACCGTGCAGATAACCACGGGCGAGCCGCTGAGCAGGCGCACGCAGAGCGGCACGTAGATGGGGTTGACGCAGACGCTGGCGAAGCAGTACTGGACAGACTCGGCGCAGAGGTGCGTGATCTGCTCGGGGGTGGCATCGGGCTTCAGCAGGGTGTGGTCAATAAAACTAGCAAGCGGGGTGGCGGACGGAGGGACAGGCGCATGGCGGACGAGGCGCGTACCGCTGGGCAGGCCGGGGATAGCTGCGAGGCGCTGGGCCACCTGCGTGATCAGATCATCCATATGTGCGCCTCCTCGCTGCTGCGACCGGCCACAACCCTTCCGGGCCGACGCGCCACGTATTGTAGCATATGTGGTTAGACAAGGTTTCAGGTGCCAGGTTTCAGGTTTAGGCATGGTTCAAAATGGGCACATTCAGCTTTACCGTCTTGCGATGAGGCGATGAGGCGATGAGGCGATACGGAGCGCCTCACCGCGTCATCGTTTCGTCGCTGAATTGTTAAGCTGGTTTGAACCATGCCTTAGGCAT
>CAIRFY010000530.1 GCA_903877945.1 uncultured Oscillochloris sp.
GGGGGTGATTCTCGATTCACCAGGCGCGATCCTCACTCGCAGGGGGGGTGATTCTCGATTCACCAGGCGCGATCCTCACTCGCAGGGGGGGTGATTCTCAATGTTCCAAGGCGGATGCTCAGGGTCTCGCGCTATCCCAATGCAGTTGCAGATCTGAACTGCGTATCCGCCATCGTGAGGGCGTCCCAATGCCCACTGGCGGCAGGTACGTAATTCAGATCGGTCGATGTGATATACCGAGGATATATAGTAATGCTGTCGTACCTGCGCGGCACACCCGCCATGCTCATCCAGCCGATCCGTCTGTTGCGGGGTTACTCACGCGCCGCGTTGCGTGCCGACCTGATCGCCGGTGCGTCGGTGGGCGTCGTGCTGCTGCCCCAGTCGCTATCCTTCTCCCTGCTCGCCGGGCTCCCACCGACCATGGGCCTCTACGCGGCGATCATGGCCAGCGTGATCGGCGCGCTGTGGGGTTCGTCAAGCCACCTGCACAGCGGGCCGACCAACACCGCGTCGATCCTGACCCTCTCGGTGCTGCTGCCCATCGCCGTACCTGGCAGCCCGACGTTCATTGCCGCCGCTGGCTTGATCGCCGTGATGGCTGGTATCATCCGCCTGCTCATGGGTCTGGCCCGGCTGGGCGTGCTGGTCAACTTTGTCTCTGACTCAGTGGCGGTGGGGTTTACCGCTGGGGCCGGTATCCTGATCATGTCAAACCAAATCGAGCCAATGCTCAGCCTCAAGCTCCAGAGTACCAGCAGCATCCTCGACACCCTGCGCTTCACGACGCTACAGATTGGCCAGACTCACGTGCCATCGTTGCTGCTGGGGCTAGGCACCATCAACCTGTTGCTGCTGCTGCCGCGCCTCCAGCGCAAGCTACCGGCAGTCCTGGTGAGCGTCGTCAGCGGCGGGGCCATCTCCTGGGGTCTTGGCATGGAGTCGCTTGGCGTGAAGGTACTGGGTGAACTGCCCCACGGGCTGCCGCCCCTCGCGGCGCTACCCGTACTGAACATCGGCATGATCGGCCAGCTCGCCAACGGTGCCCTGGCCCTCGCGATCATCGGCCTGGTCGAGGCGGTGGCCATCGCACGAGCGGTGGCTGGCCACTCGCGGCAGCGCCTCGACAGTAACCAGGAGTTCGTGGGCCAGGGGCTGGCTAACATCGCCGCCGGACTGTTCACGGGCTACCCCTGCTCGGGTTCCTTCAACCGCTCGGCCCTGAGCTACCAGTCGGGCGCACAGACGGGGCTTGGCAACGCCTTCTCGGGAGTCTTCGTGCTGACGTCCATGTTTGTCCTTGCCCCGCTGATCGGCCATCTGCCACGACCCGTTCTCGCCGGTACCCTGGTGGTCACCGCCTACAGCATGATCGACCACCAGGCGATGGCGCGGATCTGGCGCGGGGCGCGGGGCGACACGGTGATTATGCTGATCACGCTGGCGGCCACGCTGGCTCTGCCACTCCAGTTCGCCGTACTGATTGGCGTGCTGATGTCGCTGGGCTACTACCTGCTAAAGACGAGTGCGCCACGGGTGCAGGTGGTGCTGCCCGACGCTGGCTTCCGCCACTGGGCGTACCAGCCGGACAAGCCGGGCTGCCCGCAACTGGCCGTGGTCGATCTGCTGGGCGACCTTTACTTTGGCGCGGCCAACCACGTGGAGGACAGCCTCTACGATATGCTGATGAACTGCCCGCAGCAGCGCTTCCTGATGCTGCGCATGCACAGTGTCCAGCAGTGCGACATCAGCGGCATCCGCGCCCTAGAGAATATCCTGCGCATCTGCCGGGATCGCGGCGGCGGGATGTTCCTGGTGCGTGTGCGCGAGCCCGTGGTGCAGGTGATGCGCAGCATCGGTTTTATCCACCTTCTTGGCGGCGATCACTTTCTGAGCGAAGACGAGGCGGTGGGCAATCTGTTTCACCACGTCCTCGACCCGGCGATCTGCATTTATGAGTGCGAACAGCGGGCCTTCCGCGAGTGCCAAGATCTGCCCAAGCGCATGCTGGCGAGCGGCACGATCACCCCGGAGGGCCGTGGGCCACTGCCGCCGGTGCCGGAACTGGCCGCACGCGATCTATGGGCACGTCTGCGCGGTGCCGATCCGCCGCTGGTGGTCGATGTGCGCGAGCCACGCGAGTACCGCCAGGGCCACATCCCCGAGGCACTGCTGATCCCGCTGCCGAACATCCTCGGTGGCCCTGACGGGCTGCCGCACAACCGGGCGATCATTCTGGTCTGCCGCAGCGGTCGGCGTAGCGTTCGCGCCGCCGCCCACCTGGTTGCTCAGGGCTTCATGAATATCAGTATTCTCAAGGGCGGCATGCACGCATGGGAGGCGGCCTCGCTGCTGGAGGCGGTTGAGGTGTAGAGATGATTCAGCGCGGCCTTGACAACGAACATAGGTTCTTGTATAGTAGTGTCAGCCCCCTGTGTCTCCCCAGCTTTCCCAGATTGAAATATTGAGGCCGCTATGAGCGCGCTGTTTCTGATGTGGTACGACGACAATCCGAAGCTGACGGTGGCGATGAAGATCGAGGATGCGATGGGAGCCTACCGCAACCGATTCAGAACAGTGCCAACGCTGGTGCTAGTAAACGAGGAAGATGTCGTTGACGTAGTGGGTGTTGAGGTGCGCGGGGTCACCACGGTTCGTCGCAACACCGTGTGGGTGGGCCTAGATCGCGAAAGACACGAAAGCCTTACGGAAGACACCGACGCGAAGGTTGTGAAGGTTGGAGAGAAGGTCACGGATACGAAGCCGCGCAAGCGCCGTGTCCATGGGTAGCGACGCCTACGCCTTTCCGTCGAGAACGGCGATCCCGTGGCGGGCGTAGGGGTTGTTGGGGTCAAGGGCGAGAACATTTTCCAGGGCAGTGCGCTGGTCGTCAGGGTCGTCCACGGCTCCACTGAGCCAGAGCCAGGCATTGGTGGCCTCCTCATCCTCGCTGACGACGCGCATGAGCAAATCGAGGGCACGTACCTTGTCGCCCTTGGTGAGAGCGACGGCTCCCTCGTAGAGCCACTCGGCATGCTGTTCTTTCATAGGTACTCCTCTAGCCCTTTCGCTGCACGCTCACCACATCGGCGAGGATGCTCAGGGCGATCTCCGGGGGTGTTTTCGCACCAATGGGCAGGCCGATGGGGCCGTGGATGCGGGCGAGTTGCTCGTCGCTAAAACCCTCGCCGCGCAGGCGATCTCGGCGCGTGGCGTGGGTCTTCGAACTGCCTAGGGCACCGATATAGCGCGCCGGTGAGGCCAAGGCCACCCGCAGAGCCGGGTCGTCCAGCTTCGGGTCGTGAGTCAGCACCGCCACACAACTGCGGGCGTCCAGTCGTCCCTCCAATGCCTCATCGGGCCAGGCCACCACGAGTTCGTCGGCGTGGGGGAAGCGCGCCTCGGTGGCGAAAGCCGAGCGAGGATCCACCACGACGGTGTGGAATCCGATGACCTTGGCCAGAGTACTGAGGGCAACAGCGATGTGGACTCCGCCCACCATAAACAGGGTCGGCGGCGGTACGAAGCTCTCGACAAACACCGCAGCGCCTCGATCCGCATACTCGACCACGCGGGTAGCGCCCTGGGCAAGCATGTCAAGGGCGTCGGCTACCACACGCCGCTCTAGGTCGGGGTGGCCGAGCGATCCCTCGCTGTGTCCATCGGGGAAGATCAACAGCTTAGCGCCGGGTGGGCCGCCTGTACGAATAAGCGTTGCCGTGGCGATTGACTGACCGGCGCGGATGGCCGCACGGATGATGGTGTACTGCTCTGGCATTGTGAGATTTTGGATTTTGGATTTTGGATTTTGGATTTTGGATTTTGGATTTTGGATTTTGGATTTTGGATTTTGGATTTTGGATTTTGGATTTTGGATTTTGGATTTTGGATTTTGGATTGCA
>CAIRFY010000531.1 GCA_903877945.1 uncultured Oscillochloris sp.
CAGGGGGTGAGGGCTGCCCGGCGACCACACGACTTTGCACTCGCCCTGTTACACGACGTAAAATCCTTGACGCACCTGATCACAGTTGCTATAATACCGATACCTGTTCTCTCAGGTACTCCTCGTATCGACTCCCTACGGTCGAAGCTGTATCGTGTGGCGAGCGGCGGATGAAACAGAGCATCCGCGCTCATTGTTTGAGTACCGCCTGAATCGCCATACCGCCAGCATCACGATCACACCTGCACGTTAGCAACACCGCTCGTTGAATGTTCAAGCGGCCCCCCAGACCCCGACGCGCTCGGCGCGGCGGTCTACGTGTCCCATTCGCGTACCTTCATCGCCTATGGACGGCACCCTCAGCAGGAGGATCATACATGGCTACCACTGGTTCGTCGCTCATGCAGTTCCTCGGTGAGTTGCATGATCGCACGCAATTTCTGCAACTGAACTGGCGTGGAACATTCGTCGATTACCTCGACCTTGCGGCGAAAGACCCCCGCGTCACCCGCAACAGCTTCCAGCGTATCTACGACATGATTATGTCCTACGGCACTGAGGAGTTCTTCGACGCCAAGAAGCGGCTGATCCGCTATAAGTTCTTCTCTGATGCTTCTTTTGACGGGGACGACTCGATCTTTGGCCTTGAGATTCCGCTGATGCGCCTGGTGAACTTCTTCAAGGGCGCGGCTAAGGGCTATGGCACCGAGAAGCGTGTGCTGCTGCTCCACGGCCCGGTTGGCTCCTCTAAGTCTACCATTGTGCGCCGCCTGAAGAAGGGTCTGGAACACTACTCGAAGACCGATGCCGGGGTAGTCTATACCTACGACTGGTATCTCGGCACGATTGATGATCTGGGCAGCTTTGACTATACTAAGGTACCCGAGGCTGAATGGGAGAAGTGTCCGATGCACGAGGAACCCCTCCACCTTGTGCCCATGGACATGCGCGAGCGTCTGCTTGAACAGATCAATGCTGATCGCCCCGCCGAGGAGTACCTGCGGATTGTTGGTGACCTCTGCCCGGTCTGCCGCTTCCACTATAAAGATATGATGCGCCGCTATGACGGCGACTGGAGCAGGGTGGTGCAGCATATCCGCGTGCGCCGCCTGATTTTCAGCGAGCAGGATCGCGTTGGCATCGGCACCTTCCAGCCCAAGGACGAGAAGAACCAGGACTCCACGGAGCTAACCGGCGACATCAACTATCGTAAGATCGCGATCTACGGCTCGGACTCCGATCCACGCGCCTTCAACTTCGATGGCGAATTTAATATCGCCAACCGTGGGATCATCGAGTTCGTCGAGATGCTCAAGCTCGATGTGGCCTTCCTCTACGATCTGCTCGGCGCTTCCCAAGAGCACCGCATTAAGTCGAAGAAGTTTGCCCAGACTGATATTGATGAGGTGATCCTGGGGCATAGCGTGGCGGGGGGAACCCCTATTCCCTACCGTTTCCGTGGTGCGGTGAAGTGGACAACCCTTGCCGCACTTCATGATGAGTTTGAACTGGCATCCGACGGCCTTGAGGTGCTGGCCTATGATTTCGAGCATCAGCGCACCGGCTGGACTCCCGTGAAGTCCCTTATTCGCCACCGCTTTACTGGCGATATGTACACCTCCGCGCAGAAGTGGGGGACGGTGGAGACGACCCCGAACCACTCGATCTATGACCGCACGGGGCAGACCTTCTTCCCCGAGGATCGCCACGAGATGATGGCGCTGCGCCGTTTTGATCAGGCGTTCACCTTGGAAGATGGCCCCGCGCTGATTGACATAGTCGCGGGCATCCCTGGCTTTATTGGCAGTGATGCGCGCACCCTTGCCGATGGCGGTAAGATCACCCGCCCCTGTCCGCCCGGCTGGGTTCGGCTGGATCTGCCTCGCCACGCCACAGCCATCCGTGCGATCTACCACCCCGTTCAGGACGCCGACGCACTGAAGGATCTGATCACGGTGCTGGTTTGGTACGCTACTGAGGGTCATGTCAACGGCACCAATGGCGGAGTCGTGATCAGTCAGGCTGACCCTGACGAGCTTGAGCGGGTGCGTCTTGCCTACGCCCGTATCTCCACCGCCGATGGCTCCATCGACTCCGGTGCCCAGACCGATTCGGCATGGCGGCTCTACCTCGGATCTGAGGTCATCGCCCGCCTGGCTGCCCACCACTGTGGCGAGGGGGCGATCAACAAGCGTCTGCCCGACTTCCTCTTCGGTCTGCCTCACGATCTGCTCCAGCACGCCTTTGACGAATTGGTGCGTACCGACGGCACGCGCAAGCTCCCCACGTCACTCGCCAGCGTTGCATCGACCGCCTACCGCGATCAGTTCTTTGAGTATAAGACGATCTCGCCGATACTGGCCGCACAGGTTGGTACCCTGGCGACCATGCTGGGCCACGACTATAGTGTCTATACCGCCGAGCGACCCGAGCGCGACCCGGCTTACCGCATCCGCTTCGTCTCTGGCGAGGGCAAGCGCGGCGGTCGCCGTGTCACCTTTGAGGCGCACCTTCACTCTCGCCTCGTCACCGATGAGTGGGTCTACGACATCGAGTGCGTCGGCCTGCATAACTTCGTCTGCGGCGTGGGTAACGTCGTCTGCCACAACACCAACGAGCCTGAGTACCGCCGCCTAGAGAACAACGAATTCATGGAGGCGCTCAAGGATCGTACTGTCCGCATTGATATTCCCTACGTCACCCGCCTGCGTGACGAGGTGCGGATCTATGACCGCGACTTCAACAAGAAGAAGGTGCGCGTCCACATCGCCCCGCACACCTTGGAGGTTGCCGCGATGTGGGCCGTGCTAACGCGCCTGGAAGATCCTAAGAAGCCGAACCTCACGCTGCTCCAGAAGCTCAAGCTGTATAACGGCAAGACCCTGCCGGGCTTCACGGAGGACAATATCAAGGAACTGCGCAAGGAGGCTGTGCGCGAGGGGATGGAGGGCATCTCGGCGCGCTACATCCAGGACAAGATCTCCAACGCTTTGGTGAGTAACCAAGAGGAGGGTTACATCAACCCCTTCATGGTGATCAACGAACTGGAGAGCGGCCTGAAGAACCACGCTCTGATCAGCAGCGAGGACGACCGCAAGCGCTACCGCGATCTGCTGGCCACGGTGCGCGAGGAGTACACCGAGATTGTGAAGAACGAGGTGCAGCGGGCGATCTCCGCCGACGAGGAGGCGATCAAGCGGCTGGCCGGTAACTACATCGACAACATTAAGGCGTACACCCAGCGCGAGAAGGTGCGCAATCGCTACACCGGCCAGTACGAGGAGCCTGACGAGCGCCTGATGCGCAGCATCGAGGAGAAGATCGACATCCCCGAGTCGCGCAAGGACGACTTCCGCCGCGAGATTATGAACTATATCGGGGCGTTGGCCGTCGAGGGTAAGACCTTCAATTACCGCACCAACGAGCGCCTGCACAAAGCACTGGAACTGAAGCTCTTCGAGGATCAGAAGGATAGCATCAAGCTGACATCCCTGGTCTCGCGGGTGATTGACCAGGACACCCAGGAGAAGATCGACGTGGTCAAGTCCCGGCTCATCCGCGACTTCGGCTACAACGAGCAGAGCGCCACTGACGTACTCAACTACGTGGCCTCGATCTTCGCTCGCGGCGACACCAAGAGCAACTACTAGTGTGGGAATGTGGAGATGTGGAGGCGTGGCGGTCGTGCCCACATCTCCACATCCCCACATTTCCACATCCCCAAACGTATGTCAATGAAACGTGTTGACCGCGATCTCAACCGCTTCCGCCAGATCGTCCGTGGCAAGATCAAGAAGGATCTGCGCAAGTATATGTCCCATGGTGAGATGATCGGGCGCCAGGGCAAGCGTTTCGTCAGCATCCCCGTGCCCACGATTGACCTGCCGCAGTTTCGCTACGGCGCGAAGCAGGGCGGTGGGGTGGGCCAGGGCGATGGTGATGTGGGCGACCCGGTGGGCCAGGGCGATGGGCAACCCGGCCAGGGTCAGGCTGGCTCCGAGCCCGGACAGCACGCCCTTGAGGTGGACATCACCATAGATGAACTGGCCGCCATTCTGGGCGAGGAGCTTCAGCTCCCCAATATCCAGCCCAAGGGCCGCAAGAACCTGATCAGCGAGAAGGATAAGTACAGCGGTATCCGGCGCACCGGCCCTAACTCGCTGCGCCACTTTAAGCGCACCTACCGCGAGGCCCTGCGCCGCCAGATCTCCTCCGGCGACTACAACAGCGCCGACCCGGTCATCGTGCCGATCCCTGATGATATGCGCTACCGCTCGTGGAAGGAGACAATGCTTCCTGAGAGTAACGCGGTTATCATTTACATGATGGATGTCTCCGGCTCGATGGGCACCGAGCAGAAGGAACTCGTCCGTATCACCGCTTTCTGGATCGAGACCTGGCTGCGCTCGCAGTACAAGGAGATCGACATCCGCTATATCGTTCACGATGCGGCGGCCAAGGAAGTTGACCAGGAGACGTTCTACCACATCCGCGAGGGCGGCGGCACGAAGATCTCCTCGGCCTACAAGCTCTGCAATCGCCTGATCGACGAGCGCTACCCTTCGGAGGAGTGGAATATCTACCCTTTTCACTTTTCTGACGGCGACAACTGGGGCGGTGGTGACACTCGCGAGTGTATCGAGCTACTGAGAAAAGATCTCATGCCCAAGGTGAACCTGTTCTGCTATGGGCAGGTGCGCTCGCTCTACGGCTCTGGTCGTTTCGCCCACGACCTTGAGGAATACCTGGGCAACGACGAGCGGATCGTGGTGAGCGAGATCGCTGATCGTGATGATGTGTACGACACGATTAAAGATTTTCTGGGTAAAGGTAGATGAAAAATACCAGCATCCCCCCACACCTGGATGCCGCCCGCGAGGAGATCGAGGCCCACGCCCGCGACTACGGCCTCGACTTCTACCCGATTCTCTACGAGGTGCTCGACTACCGCACGCTCTACGAGACGGCGGCCATGGGCGGGTTTCCCACCCGCTACCCGCACTGGCGCTTTGGCATGGACTTTGATCAGTTGATGAAGGGCCATATCTGGCAGGGTTCGACGATCTACGAGATGGTGATCAACACCAACCCGTCGTACGCCTATTTGCTGGAGGGCAACGAGGACGTGACCCAGAAGATGGTCATGGCCCACGTCACCGGCCACGTTGATTTTTTTAAGAACAATATGTGGTTCGCCCACACGAACCGCAAGATGCTCGACGCGATGGCGAACCACGCCACGCGCATCCAGCGCATCATTGATCGCATCGGCTACGATGTCGTCGAGGAGTTTATTGACACCTGTCTCTCGCTGGAAAATCTGATCGACTACCACGCGCCCTACATCAAGCGGCCCGAGGCCCAGTCTCAGCAGCCTTTGGCGAGCGAGGCCGAGGCCGAGGAGCAAACCGCCCAGGGACTCAAGGTTGATCGCGGCTATATGCGCGACTACATTAACCCACCTGAATACATGGCCGCCCAGCGCAAGAAGATCGAGGACGAGCGCGCCAAGCAGCGCCGCTTCCCCGAGAACCCCCAGCGCGACATCCTGCTCTTCCTGATGAACTACGCGCCCCTGGATCGCTGGCAACACACCGTCCTAGAGATCATCCGCGACGAGGCGTATTATTTTGCACCCCAGGGAATGACTAAGATATCCAACGAAGGATGGGCCTGCGTTTGGGGTGATACTCTGTTGTATACTCGGAGTGGAATTCTACAAATAAAAGAGATCGTCAATACTTCATTGACGACCCTGGTTAGTGATGGTGAGGAACATCAGCCGATTTACGACTGGGCCAAGTTTGAGAATTACGAGACGGTGAAGATCCGCACCCGGCGCGGCCTGTCGCTCGAAGGCTCGTTCAACCACCGGCTGATGCTGCCCAATGGGGATTGGCGTCGCCTGGACGAGCTACAGATTGGCGACCGGGTGAAGATCAGCGGTGGGCAGCGGCTCTGGGCAACGGAGCAGGTAAAACTGAATTGGAAGCCCTGCGCCCGTCCAACCTTGGCGATGGTGGCTGCCCAAGTCGGTGCGCCCGTATCCATGGTGCAGCGATTCCGTCGCGGGGAGCAGACCCCCTATGATGCGACATTGGCACCACTCGTGGCGGAGTACGAGGCTTCCATTGCCTTACTTGGCCCAGCAATGAGTAAGCGCAAGCCCATCCGCGTACCGGAAATTGTTGATGAGCGACTGGCCGCCTTCCTCGGCTACCTCTGCGGCGATGGGCATATCAGCGAGGTTAAGCGCACCATTGGCCTGACCACCGGCGACGAGGATCAGGCGCAGGTTTTCGCCAACCTAGTCAGTTCACTTTTCGGCATCGAGGCCCACTGGCGCAAAGATGGCAACCGCTGGCGGATCAGCTTTTCGTCGCTGGATGTACAGGATTTCCTGAAGCATCTCGGTCTGACCACTGGCGTCTCCGCCCGCCAGAAAAGCGTTCCCGACGTGATTCTGCGCTCGCCCGAGCGGATTGTCGCCAGCTTCCTGCGTGCCCTCTACGACTGCGACGGCTACGCCGGGAAGGAGGGCGTCATTCTCTCCTCGTCGAGCGAGAAGATGGGCAAACTGGTGCAGTTACTCCTGCTGAATTTTGGCATCCTCTCGAATCGGCGTCCGCAGAAGGATGGCTGTTGGCATATTAGCACCAAGGGGCGCTCGACCGTTGATTTCTACATGCGGGTTGGCTTTGGGCTGGAGCGCAAACAGACCGCTCTGGGCGCATACATTGAGGATCACCGCTGGTTCAAGACCGAGGACTGGAGCGACGAGGTTGTTAGCATCGAGCGTGGGCGCGCCGATGTCTACGACATCTCGGTGGCGGAGACGCACCGCTACGCGGCCCAGGGCTTCATCAACCACAATAGCTACTGGCATAGCACGATCATGACCCAGAAGGTGGCCAGTGCCTCCGAGATCGTCACCTTTGCCGACCTGCACAGCGGCGTGGTGTCCACTAGCGGCGGGCGGCTCAACCCCTACAAGCTGGGACTGGAGCTACTGCGCGATGTGGAGGATCGCTGGAACAAGGGCAAGTTTGGCAAGGAGTACGACGAGTGTGACGACATCGCCGCCAAGCGCACCTGGGACAAGCAGCTCGGCCTGGGTCGCCAGAAGCTCTTTGAGATCCGCAAGCTCTATAACGATGTCACCTTTATTGATGAGTTCCTGACCCCGGAGTTTGTGGTTGACAATAAGCTCTTCAGCTTCCGCTACAACCGCGACACTGATCTCTACGAGATCGCCTCGCGTGAGTTTAAGCAGATCAAGGAGAAGCTGCTCTTCCGGCTCACGAACTTCGGCCAGCCCTTTATGTATGTCGAGGATGGTAACTACAACAATCGCGGCGAGCTCTACCTGCGCCATCGCCACGAGGGTGTAGACTTGAAGATGGATTATGCCCGCGACACGATGCGCAATCTGTATAAAATCTGGACGCGGCCGATCCACCTCCAGACGCAGATCGACGATAAGAAGCGCCTACTTTCCTTCGATGGCAGCGACTTCACCGAGCGCAGGATTGATTGAATGCAAAATGCAAAATGCAAAATGTAAATTGCAATTTTGCATTTTGCATCTTGCATTTTGCATTATGATCTCCAAGATCCTCCATGCCGCCACAGATCAGCTACGCACAACAAGCGCCACGCCCCGCCTCGACGCCGAGCTAATATTGTCCCACCTGCTGGGCTGGCCGCGTGCCCGGCTGCTCGCCGAGCGCGATCACCCCGTCGCGCCCGCGCTGTTCGCTACCTTCGCCGGGCTGGTCTCCCGCCGCGCCAATGGCGAGCCGGTGGCCTATGTGGTGGGCCACAAGGAGTTCTACGGCCTCGACTTCGCCGTTGACCGGCGCGTGCTGGTGCCCCGCCCCGAGACCGAGCTGCTGGTGGAACGGGCCCTCGCGATGGCCCGGAGGATCGCCGTGGGTCGCGCAGGGCCGTTGCGTATTGCCGACATCGGCACCGGCAGCGGGGCTATCGCCGTGGCCCTGGCCGTCCATCTGCCCGACGCCCTGATTGACGCGGTGGACATCTCGCCCGAGGCACTGGATGTGGCGCAGGCCAACGTCGCGCGCCACGGCCTCACCGGGCGGGTGCGCCTGCTCCTAGGCGACCTGCTGGGGCCGCTGGCTGCGCCGGTTGATCTGATCGTCAGCAACCCGCCTTACACCATCCTGGCCGAGGTGGAGCCGAACGTATACGCCTACGAGCCGCACCTGGCCCTGGAGGGCGGCCCCGATGGCACCGACCTGTACCGGCGGCTGTTTGCCGATAGCCCGGCAAAGCTGCGACCAGGTGGCGCACTGCTCTGTGAGATCGGATCCTGGCAGGGCGAGTGTGTCGCCGCCCTGGCGCGGGCTGCATTTCCCGCTGCGGACGTGCAGATCGCCCACGATCTCGCTGGTCACAACCGGGTTGTGTACCTCACTACCCCAACGTAATCCACCTGTCATCACAAAACATAGCCGTGCAGTCGTCTCCTTCCTATACTGGATTGTAGTATTAGGCATGTTTCAATCTAGCTTGACAGTTCAGCGATGAAACGATGACGCGGTGAGGCGTTCCGTATCGCCTCATCGCCTCATCGC
>CAIRFY010000532.1 GCA_903877945.1 uncultured Oscillochloris sp.
GGGCTTCCCGCCTGCGGTGGTACTCCTGACCGCCTGGAAGGCGGTGCTACGTTCGTACAGCTTCCCGAAAGTTCGTACGGAGTTCCGGGAGCGCGGGCGTCCCGCCGCCCCGGCCCGGATGCGGGCGAGACGCCCGCGCTCCCAGACCGCCCAACCCGGTTCGCGTCCTCGCATCCTCGCGTCACAATGCACTAGCCATAGCGCACACGCGGGTCGAGGACACCGTACATAATATCGGCGATCAGGTTAAACATGACCGTCAGGATCGAGAAAATGAAGGTCAGGGCCATCACCACCGGGGTATCCGAATTATTGATCGAGGTGATCAGCAACGCGCCAAGACCGTTCACACGGAACAGGTTCTCGGTAATAATCGCACCCGCGAAGATCGTGGGGATGCCGAGGGCGATCAGGGTAATGACCGGGATGAGGCTGTTCGTGAGGACGTGGCGCGTGACCACGACGCGCTCGACGAGCCCCTTGGCGCGGGCGGTACGCACATAGTCGAGGGACAGGTTATCGAGCATGGACGAACGCATAAAGCGGGTGAGAGCCGCCGTCTGCTGCACCACCAGCACGAACACCGGCAAAAACATCTGGCGCACCTGCTGGCCGAAGGTCGCGAGGCTGTTGATCTCTAGCGTTGTGCTATAGACAATCGGAAACCATTTGAGATTGACTGCAAAGATCAGGATACATAAGAGACCCGTAAAAAACGAAGGTACGGAGAATCCAATAAAGGAAAAAAACGTGACCATCGTATCAAACAGGGAATATTGCTTAACGGCGGAGAGAATGCCGATGGGGATCGCCAGACAGACCGCGATCAGATAGGCCAGCCCGACGACTTGGAGCGTTTGTGGCAGGCGTTGCCAGACTAGGTCAATCACCGGGGATTTGGTCGAGAAGGAGAAACCCCAGTCGCCACGAAATAGCGAGGTGATCCACTTTGCGTACCGTAGCGGCCAGGGCTGGTCGAGGCCGAACTGGATGCGGATGAGCTGGCGGGTCGACTCGGGGATCGCCGGGTTGAGCGCGAACTGAGCCAGAGGGTCGCCGGGAGCGAGGGCCAGAACGGCAAAGATCACAAAGCTAATCACCAGCAAAGTTGGAATAGCGATCAGCACACGGCGCAGAATATACTGGGTCATCACGCAGTTCCTCGGAAAGGGCGAGGGGAGGGCCGACGGCCCTCCCCTCCAACCTCGTCTACTCCTACGAGGTGCGCTTCCAGCTCTGGATGTTCCAGAGTACCGAGTCGAAGGTCTGGTAGGTTGGGCCATCCAGGGTCTTCAGTTTACCGTTCGGTGTCATGCGGTTGATCAGCGGGATAACGACCACATCGTTGACCAGGAAGTCGTTGAGTTTCTTGGCCAGCTCGGCGCGCTTGGTCGGATCCAGCTCGCTGGTGAACTGCTTGAAGAGCGCGTCGTAGTCCTTGCTGCAGTAGCGAGTGTCGTTACCACCCTTCCACTGGTTCTTCGAGGAGTCAACATTGGCGCACGTCCAATCCTGGAAGTACGAGTCCAGGCCGATATCCGAAGGGGTATTGGTGTACATCTGCAAGTCGGAGTAGAACTTCTGCAACGTGTCCGGGTTGCCCGGATCGCTACCGAAGAAGACACCGGCGTCGAACGCCTTCAGATCGACCTGGATGCCAACATCAGCCAGGTTGGTCTTCACAATCGCCTGCACGCCCTGGCGAATCGTGTTGATGCTGGTCTGGAAGGTGAGCTTGAGCGGCTTACCGTTCTTTTCGCGCACGCTCTTGCCATCGGGCAGGAGCCAGCCCGCTGCGTCGAGCAGCTTCTTGGCACCCTCAACGTCACGCTCGCAGGTGAGATCCGTTGAGGTGAAGGCCAGGGGGACGACCGAGATGTTGCAGGTGGGCGAGCCGGCCGGGCCGTAGAGCTGCTCGGCAATCGGCTTACGGTCGATGGCCTTGGCGATAGCCTGGCGCACCTTCAGGTCGCTCAGGATGGGGTTGGGCTGGTCAGGTTCGCTGCGCTTATCGCCGAGGGCCGGGTCGGGGTTAGCGAAGTTGATATTAATCCGCTCGACGCCGAAGGAGCCACCGGCCACCGTATCGCACTTCCCGGCCGCCAGGATCGGCGTGAGTACAGCGGCGGGAACCTGCAGGTTCCAGGCATAATCGACCTCGCCGGTCTCGCAGACCGCACGCGCCGCCGAGGTGGAGTCGCCGCCGCCCTTGATCTCAACCGTGTCAAAGAAGGTATTCGCAGCGTCGCGGTAGTTCGGATTCTTCTCGTAAATCACCGTGTCGCCGGGCTTGAACTCCTTGAGCTTGTAGGCGTTCGTGCCAATCGGCGCCAAGTTAGCCTTCTGGCACGTGGCGTCCTTGACCGCATTGGCCCCGACGCAGTTGGCGAACTGGGCCTTCTGGATGATCATGCCGGTGTTGCTGACGAAGGTGCTGTAGGGGTTGGCAGTCGCCTTCTTCCACGTCACCTTGACGGTCGTCGGGTCTACCGCCTCTACCTTATCGACGTTGGCGAAGACCGACGTCCACACGCAGGCGGTGCCCGGATCAGCGCAGTACTGCCAGGTGAAGATGACATCATCGGCGGTGAAGGGCGTCCCGTCCGACCACTTCACGCCCTTCTTCAGCTTCCAGGTGATGCTCTTGTTATCCTTGGCCACACCGCCGTTGGCGAGGGTCGGGATCTCCTCGGCCAGGTACGGTACCAGTTCATCATTCTGGTTGTAGCGCGCCAGCGGCTCAAAGATGACAGTTGCGCCGTCGAGATCCTTCGTGCCGGTCGACTGGTACGGGTTAATGACCGTAATGGCCTGCGCGTAGAGGATCTTCAGCGCACCACCGGCGGCAGGAGCTGCAGCGGTGGGGATCTCAGTGGCCGCCGTCGTCGGCTTCGGCACATCGGTAGCAGCGGGGGCCGTGGTCGCAGGGGCGGTGGTGCCAGCAGCGACCGGTGCGGTGGTAGGGGGAGTCTGCGCGGGCTTTCTGCCACAGGCGGCCAGCAGCGTAGTAGCTGTGACCATCAGAACGAGCCACGTCCAGAGCCGTTTGTGGGACACACGAACCTCCTAACATCATACAAGCACACAAGGGGCACACGAGGCTATAGACAGCGGGGCGCTGCGAGGGGGATTTGCCAGGTGGAACCTGCCTGCCTCGCGTGCCCGTCATCCCAATGGTTGTGGCGACTACAGGGTACAAGCACACGGCGGCGCTGGCCGCATGGTTCAGATACAACGCTTCATTGACGCCTGTGAGGATGGTTCAAAGGTAGCACACCATGCGCGAATTTGTCAATGTGCGTCCCTTGCGACAGGGCATGTGCAAAGTCGTGTGATCGCCGAGCAGCCCTCACCCCC
>CAIRFY010000533.1 GCA_903877945.1 uncultured Oscillochloris sp.
GGGGGTGAGGGCCGGAGGGTGACTTTGCATCAGCCCTGCCCACCGGCGGATCCTAGCGATACGCGAGGTGCATGAGGCCCGCACGCTTGCTGGCGCTGAAGTGGCCTTGGTAGGGTGCGCGGTACGTGCCCGAGGTGGGCGCGACATCGCGGTAGTCACGGCCCACCGCAACAGTGATGTAAGCTGGCGTGATCCGCCGGTGGTTCGTCGGATCAAAGGCCACCGCACGGTAGCCACCAGGGCCAGCCACCAGAGCCTCAACCCAGGCGTGTGAGCCGCCCTCGCCGAGCATATGCCCGGAGACGTAGCGCGCCGGCAGCCCCGCCGAGCGACAGATCGCCAGCATAATATGCGCGTAGTCCTGGCAAAGCCCCCCTCCAATCGCCAGAGCCTCGGCAGCCGGGGTGTCCACCATTGTTACACCGTGGGCGTAACGCATTGCGCCGTGTACCCAGGTATTGATCGCGTCAGCTAAATCCTCAGGATCAGCGTGACGGTGTCCAAGCTGTCGGGCCGTATCCGTGATCCGGGTGTCCGCCTTGGTCAGCGGTGTGAGGGACAGATAGCGCACAAGATCGCCAGCATCCACCTGCGGCCACACCCGATCCGCCACATCTCGCTCGACAACCAGCCGCATCTCAAAGGCCAGAATGCCACTGATCTGAGGGATAGAAATCATAAAGACCCGGTTGCCGAACGGGTCGGTGTTCGCACTCGTCACCGCATCAGGTACCGAGACACGCAGGTTATAGGCGCACACCCGCTGGTCGCCATAGCGCTCAGGCGGAATGACCATCAGCCGCTGGCACAACTCGCGAATCGCACCGGGGTAATGGTACTCGAAGCGCTGATACATCCAGTAGCGGGTCGCACGCACCTGGCTCCACTCCACCGCATGGTGGTCGAGCAGTGTGATCTGGCTAGCCGCGCCGGTCATCAGATCGTGCATCGCTCACTGCCTCGCCTCACGTGCCCAGAGGGGCACGTCGAAGTGTTTGACATCGTGAAGTTCATCGGCCCAGACGGCGAGGCCAGTAAGCTGGCTATCGCCGTAGCTGGTCAGAATAGCCGTGTCAACGGCGTCACGGCCACGGGCGATCACCACCCGGCCAATTCGCGGAATGTTGTGGCGGGCGTCGAAGGTGCGCCAAGTTCCGGCGATGTACGCCTCGAACCAGGCGTGAAAATCCATCGGCGCAGGGTTGATCGGCACACCGATGTCGGGCAGGTAGCCGCAGACATAGCGGGCCGGAATATTCATAGCTCGGCAGAACATCACCCCCACGTGGGCGAAGTCGCGACAGACACCCATGCGGTTCTGGTACGCATCGTAGCCCGAGGTTGCGGCGGTGCTATTACCAGAGCCATAGACAATAGTGGTGTGTGTCCAATCACAGATCGCCTGCACGCGATCCCAGCCGTCGGGTGTGCCGCCGAACATGGCCCAGGCATCATTCAGTACGAGATCTGAGGGGCAGTAACGACTGGGGAGTGTGTAGGTCAGCACTTCGTCGGGTAGCCGATCCACAAAGGTGCCGGGCAGACCACGGAAGACCGGGTCAGGCGTCGCGGGAACCTCGACGACGGCATCGTAGGAGAGCTCCATCGTGCCCTGCGGCGTCATCCAGCGCCACACGTAGTTATCAAAGATGTCGCGGTAGGAGTAGATGCGCAGATCTGGAGAAACCCGACGACGTTCGTTCACGAGGCGGTGGATGTCGAACTCACGTGGACGCACCACGGCAGTTACTGGCGTCGGCGATCCTGACTCGATTACAAAGGTGAATCCGACGCGGAGCAACATGGGGGTCTTCTTTTTTACAATAGGGGTAAGGGAATCACTAAACAGTATACCACCTCATTCAATGTAGAGACGAAGCATCACCAGCGGACGCAGGGCTTCTGCAAAGTCGCTTGATCGCCGGGCAGCCCTCACCCCCCAGCCCCCTCTCCCTGAGCGGGAGAGGGGCAGGGGGTGAGGGCCGGAGGGTGACTTTGCAACAGCCCTGCCAGCGGACGCAGGGCTTCTGCAAAGTCGCTTCCCTACCCCACACCATACCCACGCGCCCGCAACTCGGCAATAAAGTGGTGGTATGGCTCCGCGTAGCGGGCCGCGTCGGTGCGAGGGGACACCTCGGCGCGGGCGTGGCTCATGGCGCGGGTAGCGGCATCCAGGTCGGGGTGAGCCTGGGCAGCGGCGGCCAGCACGGCGGCACCAAAGGCAGCCTCGACCTCGCGGGGCACGATCAGGGATCGACCCAGCACGTCGGCGCGGATCTGGAGCCAGACAGGGCTGCGCGCCCCGCCTCCCGCCGTGCGGATCGGCCCGTCTACGACATAGCCAATTGCCTCCAGTTCGGCGTAGGCCAGCCGCTCCAGGTAGGCCACGCCTTCGAGGATGGCCGTGTATTCCACGTTACGATTATCACCTGCGCCAAGCAGAAAGCCCTCGGCGGCGGGGGCGACGAAGGGAAATCGCTCACCTACGCTCTGGAGCGGGTAGCAGATCGCGCCGCTCGGTGTGAGTGCGGCGGCGCGTGCGTCGAGTGCGGCCAGGTTGGCGGCGGGAAAGCGTGTGGCTAGAGCGGCCCCGCCCGTGCTGCTGGCCGCTCCCGGCAGCCAGTGGCCGTCGGGGTGGCGGTGGGCGTACACGCGGCCCTGCGGGTCGTGCGGCAGCACTGCGCTGACGCCCTTGAGTACCAGGGTGGTACCGAGGACGCTGAGCCACTGGCCGGGCGCGGTGGCCCCGCCCGCGATCTGAGCGGCGCAGCCGTCGCTCATACCGGCGACAACAATGGTCGTGGGCGGCAGGCCCGTCTCTTTGGCGGCTGCGCGTGATACGGCGGCGATGGGACTGGCCGGGGCGACGATGCGCGGCAGCTTGGCCAGGGGCAGGTCAAAGTCGGCCAGCAGATTCTCGGGCCAGCGCAGCGCCAGCAGATCGTAGCCGCTCTTGAGGGCGTGGCTCCAGTCGCTCACCGCGTAGTCGCCGCTGAGCCGACCGACGATCACATCGGCGGCGTGGGCCACGTGGGCGGCGGCGGCCAGGTATTCGGGCGCGTTGCGACGCAGCCAAAGCAGCTTGGGCAGGCCGAACGAGGCGTCGAAGCGGTAGCCGAGGCGGGCGCAGAAATCTGCGGCGGCCAGATTCAGATCGGTGGCCTCGGAAGTGGCCCGGCGGTCGCTGTACATGATCGCCGGGCCGACCGGGCAACCTGCACTGTCAAGCAGACAGATCGTGCCCGAGGTCGCGGTGACGGCGAGGGCGGCGATAGCGGCGGCCTTGCTGCCGAGGTTCGTGGTGACGGTGCGCAGGCATGCGATGGCGGCGGCCCCCCACTCATCGGGGCGCTGCTCGGCGCGCCCGCCGGGGCCAACCTGGGTGGACAGGGGCGCGGCGGCGCGGGCGCGCACCCCGCCGCTGGCGTCGGCCACCAGTACCCGCACGCCCTGCGTGCCTATGTCGATGCCGACGAAAAGGGGTGTATCATGCATGTGCATAACCTTTCTGGAATTGGACGTTGAGAAGAGTGTCGCTGATCACCGCCTGCCTATTCAATCCTGCACAGGGAGCCGCTCTATGGAGACAGCGCAATCTCAGATCACAGTCTCGCGCACGCTGGAGCGCGACATGGGAATCCGCGAGGTGCGTATCTGGCTGGACGACGAGCTGATCGCGACGTTGACGTATAAGCAGTCGGTGACGCGAGTGATCGCGCCGGGCCAGCACACGCTCCGTGCCCACAACACGCTCGTCGGCAAGCGGGTTGCGTTCGACCTCCGACCTGGCGAACACGCCCGCTTCACGACATCAAACCGCTCCGGGTGCGGCACATCGCTGATCTTCCTGCTTGGGGCAGGGCCGATCTATCTCTCTCTGGAACGCGAGGAGTAGGGGCGTAATATCAAGGAGAGAGGGGTTTGGGGTGAGGGCTGATCGGCGATAAACTGTAAAGTACCTGCGAACCTTGTCTAAGGCATGTTTCAATCTAGCTTGACAGTTCAGCGATGAAACGATGACGCGGTGAGGCGTTCCGTATCGCCTCATCGCCTCATCGCCTCATCGCTGAACTGTCAAGCTGAATGTACCCATTTTGAAACATGCCTAAGGA
>CAIRFY010000534.1 GCA_903877945.1 uncultured Oscillochloris sp.
CTCTCCCTGAGCGGGAGAGGGGGCTGGGGGGTGAGGGCTGTTGCGGAATCTCCCCTCTCTCCGTGAGGGAGAGGGGCAGGGGGTGAGGGCCGGAGGGTGACTTTGCATCAGCCCTGAAAGCTGAAACTCCTAGGTTTTACGGGCAGGGAATGTGGTGTAAAATAGGGCAATTTAGGAGGCGGCATTCTCGTACAGCGTCTTGAAAGTCTGTTCTAGGTTGCTGGCGCGAGGATGTGAGGGTGCGATGCGTCGCGCCCTCGCGCCCTCGCATCACACCTTAATAGGTTTTTGTTGTACCAGCCGAATCATTGATGGCCTATCTCACAACAGAGCAGCGCCTTGGCCTGCGTGATCGGTTGGCCCGCGCTCTGGGATCGCTGCGGAGAAGTGAGCATGTCGCGGCCCTGCTCTTCTATCTGGCGATCAGCCTCGTCATCTCCTGGCCGACCGTGGCGCACTTTACGACTGCGCTCACCAGTAATGGCGGGGATGCGCGCCACGAGCTGTATCTGCTCTGGCACACCCAGCAGGTGCTGCTGGGCCAGCAGCCGCTGTTTGATGCCTCGCTGTTCTACTATCCGCTCGGCGCTACGCTCCTGACTCACTCGACTGGGCCGGTGACCGGGCTGCTCGCGCTGCCGTTCTGGTTCTGGGGGCCAGCGGCGGCGTTCAACGGCACGCTGCTGGTCGGCATGACTCTGAGCGGCTACGCGATGTTTTTGCTCGCCCGCGATGTTGGGCTTGAGTTGGAAGTGGCGCTGTTCGCGGGTTGTTTTGTGCTGGCCGCGCCCATGACCTTGGCCGGGTTGCCTGAACACCTCGCAAAGTCGTTCACCGCCGGGATACCGCTGGCGCTGCTGGCGCTACGTCGGACGCTCGATCCGCGCCGTACCCTGCGCTGGACTCCTGCCGTCGGCCTCGCGCTGCTCTTCCTGTTGCTCCACAATGGCTACCAGTTTATCTACGGCTCCCTGGCCTGTGGTCTGATGGGCGTCACCACCCTGCTCAGCACGCCGCGTGAGGATCGCCGCGCCATCGTCGGACGTGCCGCGCTGGCCGGGTTGGCCGCGCTGGCGATCTGCGCCCCGCTGCTGATCGCCATCATGCGCGCCTCGCGTGACCCGGCCTTGTCAATCGCGATGGATCCGAACGTGCGCGATGCGCCCGAGTTGATCCAGTTCGTGCTGCCAGATCGGATCAGCGCCCTGTTCGGCGACTGGGCGCTCGCTATTATGAAGTCACGCGGGGTGAGGAAAATCAACTGGGAGACGGCGGTATCGCTGCCCTGGGTCGGGTTGGCCCTGGTGGGGCTGGCTCTGGCCCGTGAGCTGCGCCGGGCATGGCCGTGGCTCCTGTTCGCACTGGTCTTCATTATCTTCGCGCTTGGGCCGAAGCTGACTGTGAACGGGCACGAGGTTTTGATCGGCGGCCATGCGATCACCTTGCCCTACGCCTACCTGCGCCAGATGCCGGGGCTGGAGTTTATGCGGACGCCTGGACGCTTTATGATGGCGGGCGTGGTCGGATTCGGGATCAGCGCGAGCCTGGGTCTCTCATGGTTGGTACGCCGCCTGCCGCACTGGAATCGTCCGATACCCATAATCGCGACGGCGCTGCTGCTACTCCAGATCTGGCCGCACCCGCTCCCCGCCGAGGCGCTGCGCCCTGTCCCGCCGTTCTACCAGCAGATCGCCAACGATCCTGCGCAGTACGGTGTGTTCGATCTCCCAGTCATGCCTGACGCTCGCTTCGCCTTCGATTTCGACTACCAAAATACAACATCGATCTATGAGTTCTACCAGATGACCCACCATAAGGGGATTGCTGGCGGCTATCTCTCGCGCACCTACGCGCACCATCCGCTCTTCAACGCCTTGCTCACGTTCAATAGCAAAGACACGCCCGCCCTCTTGGTCGATGATCAAGTGTCCGTCTTCGCCAGCTTTCAGGACGATCTCGCCCGAAACGGCTACCGCTATGTGGTACTCCACAAAGACAAGACCCAGCCGCCGGACAGCGCCTTCCTACCGGGCTACAACCTCTCGCGCCAACTGCTGGATGTGGCGTTCGCCGGGCAGACGCCCCTGGTTGATGATGCGTTGACGACCGTTTATCAGGTGGCCCCCGCGCCAGCGCTGCGGCTAAGCCTGGGCTCAGGATGGCGCAAGCCCGAGGCGGAGTGGCGGTGGGCCACGTCCCCCGCGACCCTGAAGATTGAGTCGCCCGTCACCCAGACCGTGCAGCTTCAGATCACGCCAGTCTACCTCCACGACCCGCAGAGTCCGGGTGGGACGGGGCCACGCGGCGTGATTGATGTTCAGGTAGGTGCGCAACCGATGGTGCCAATGCCCGTCGTGGCCGGCCAGATGGCTACGGTGCCGATCACCCTCGTGAAAGGCCGTCAGACGGTTACGCTCACGCTGGAGGCCGGTAATTTCCGGCCTACAGACTACGGCGGGCAAGATAGCGGGCGGCTCAGCTTTGCGGTGAGTACGATTGCCTTACGGACGCGCTAGTATAGGACACGGCCCTCACCCCCAGCCCCTCTCCCTCA
>CAIRFY010000535.1 GCA_903877945.1 uncultured Oscillochloris sp.
ACGAGTTTCGTTAGATCACCTTCGGCGGAATCAGCAGGGCATGTGCAAAGTCACCCTCCGGCCCTCACCCCCTGCCCCTCTCCCTCACGGGGAGAGGGGAGATTCCGCAGCAGGATGCCTTCGACTCCCCCTCTCCCGCTCAGGGAGAGGGGGCTGGGGGGGTGAGGGCTGCTCGGCGATCACACGACTTTGCACATGCCCTGCCCATCATCGTGCGCTCATTGACACCACTGTTACAGGCAGGTATAGTAATTAAGGCACATAAGTGTTCGTGTCTTGAATAATATCAATTCTCTCCGAGGAGGTCCTGGTGTCGGTTGAGCATTCCTCGCCCCGTGGCTCGTCGTCTGGCCATGCAGAAGGGGGGATTCCAGCTCCAGGCACATCCGGGTTGCGGGCACCTGGCCCCCGATCCTGGATGCGCTGGGCCTGGCTCACCCTGACGGCCCTAGTTCTCTTGGTGGTTGGCGGCATTGGCGGCGCCCTCTACCTCTTTGATCGCAGTTATGCAGGCAAAATCTATCCGAACGTCGCTATTCGCGGCGTGGCTGTAGGTGAGATGACACCCGCCGAGGCGCGGCGGGCGCTTGAGGCGCGATTCTCACCCTTTCTTGCTCAACCCCTCACGCTTACCTATGGCAACCAGACGTGGACGCCAACGGTGTCCGAGATCGGCGTGCAGCTTGAGTTCGATAGTGCTGTCGACTCGGCCTATGCCGCCGGTCGCAAGAACGGCGTATTTGGGAACCTGCGCGAGGTTGTCGCGGTTTGGCAGAATGGCCTTGAGCTGCCCCTGCATATGACGATTGATCAGGACGCGATGCAGCGCTACCTGGTTGGTCGTGTTGCCGAGGTCGAACAGCCCGCTGTTGACGCTCGCCTTGAAATTGAGGGCGCGCTGATCAACGTGCAGCCTTCAACATCCGGGCTGCAACTCATGATCGGCGACACCCTACAGGAGATCACTGCCGCCATTCAGGATCTCTCTCCCCAGCAGATCGCCCTACGCACCCGCCAGCTTCAGCCCCGCCTGAATGATGGCACCGTCCAGGCTGCCCAGCAGCAGATCTCTGCCCTCCTCGTTGGCCCGGTAATCCTCAACGCCGGGGATCAGCGATTCACATGGTCGCTCGATGACATCGCCCGCCTCGTGCGCGTGGATCGGGTTGCGGACAGCGCTGGTGATAAACTGGTTGTCGATCTCGATGCTGACCAGATTCGGAAGAAGATCACCGCTATCGCCACTGCTACGGAGATGAAGGGCGAGTACCCGCGTGTCAACTGGAACGGCGGCGATGTGCAGATTATCCGTGAGGGCACATCCGGGAAGCGTCTCGATGAAGCCCGTACCTTCGACCTCGTCACCGCCGCGATCAAGGATTCCAGCCTCCCGCGTGAACTGACTCTGCCCTCCATCAATGTGCCGTCCCCGGTTACGCAGGCCACTCTCAATCAACTCGGTATTGATCAGTTGCTCTCGGTTGGCCAGAGCGACTTCACCGGCTCGGCCGCCTATCGCATTACCAACATCAAGGCGGGCATGGCTCTGCTCAATGGTGTCCTTCTCGCTCCCGGCGATGAGTTCTCCTTCAATAACACTGTCGGTAACATCGACGCTTCCAACGGATTTGTTGAGGGTTACGCCATTATTCGAAACCGTACCCAGCTTGAATGGGGTGGCGGCATCTGCCAGGACTCCACGACGGTGTTCCGTGCCGCCTTCTGGGCCGGCCTGCCGATCACCGAGCGCTGGGGCCACTCGTTCTACATTAGTTGGTACAACAAGCACGCTTTTGCCAGCTATGGCGATGGCCCCGGCATGGATGCGACGATCTTCACCGGCGGCCCGGACTTTAAGTTTCTCAATGATACCGGCCACTGGCTGCTGATCCAAACCTCTGTCGATACGGTGCATACCACTGCCGAGGTGCGGATCTACGGCACCGACACGGGTCGCCAGGTACTCCTCGCTGGTCCTACCACCACCAACCGAGTGCCCGCGCCCTCTCAACCAGTGTATGTCGCCGAGCCGAAGGTTCGGCCCGGCACAAGGCACCAGAGCGATACCGCCCGTGGCGGCATGCAAATCAACTTTACGCGCATCGTGAAGAAGAATGGCCAGGTCGTCGATCAGCAGGAGTTTGTGACCAAGTTTCGGCCATGGCCGAATATCTTCGAAGTGAACCCGGTTGACCTCGGTTCGGATGGGAGGCCGCTGCCCGTATCTACGCCCACGACCGATGCTCTGACACCGGCAGACCCGAACCAGCAGCCCACCGCAGACCCGAACCAGCAGCCCACCGCTGTCCCGAACCAGCAGCCCACCGCTGTCCCGAACCAGCAGCCGTCGCCGCAGCCGCAGCCAACCCCCGCTACTGGGTGAAAGGCTAAGGCCACCGACCTATAGCGAGAGGCGCCCCTACGGGGTGCCTCTCGCTATAGGTCGATGTGTTCGAGCGGCAACGGTTGGCCCCACACTCTGGCAAGCGACCCGGCCACCTCGGCCGGGTCGCCGGTGGTGGCACAGTGTAGACCTCGCTTGCCGGGACCGTCACCGGCGGACTCCGCTACGCGGGCTACCTGCGCCGCCACCGCGTATCCGGTGTCGATAATCACCGTCTCAGGCCCGGCGATGTCGGCGATAAGCGGGAGCAGGAAGGGGAAGTGCGTGCAACCGAGGACGATGGTATCAACGCCCTGGGCGCGCAGGGGTGTCAGGTATCGCTCAACTGCGGCGCGGGCCTGCGGGTCAGTCAGATCGCCTGCCTCCACATAGTCCACAAGGTCGGGACACGCCACGGTGACGACCTGTGCCCCGCCAGCGAATCGCTCCATCAGGCGGGCGAACCGCTCGCCGCGCAGCGTGCCGTTGGTCGCCAATACCGCCACCTGGCCGCTGCGCGTCGCCGTAATAGCTGGCTTCAGCCCCGGCTCCATACCCACCACCGGCACCGGCAGATTGGCCCGCAGCAGGTCGGCTGCCGCTGAAGTCGCGGTGTTGCATGCGATCACCACAACCGCCGCGCCTCGTTCGACCAACCAGCGCCCGCAGGCCAGTGATCGTGCCTGCACCTCAGCCTGCGGGCGCGTGCCGTAGGGGCAGTAGGCGCTATCCGCGAGGTAGAGCAGGTCGTGATTGGGCAGCAAGCTTCGCACGGCGCGCAGCACCGAGAGCCCGCCGAGTCCCGAGTCGAAAATGCCGATCATATCAATGCAAAATGCAAAATGCAAAATGCAAAATTTTGCATTTTGTGCAATAGACATGGTTCATATCTGCTTGACAGTTTAGCGATGAGGCGATGAGGAGAGGACGCCCCATCATCGTCTCATCGCCTCACGCATCCTCGCAGAACTGTTACGCTGAATGTGCCCATTTTGAACCTTGTCATACCGCAAAAGTCGCCCTGTCACGTTGAGCGAAGCGTTCCAACGATGATAATGCACACCGAGACACTTCGCTCAGCGTGACATGTGTGACATTTTGCATTTTGCATTTTGCATTTTGCATTTAGAGTCCACAGGCCACGATGAATCCCTCGAAGACGTGCAGCCAGCGCGGCTCGGTTGTGGCCCAGAGGTATTCAGGATGGCACTGCACCGCTACGACAAGCTGATCGCCAGTACCTTCCATCGCCTCAATCACCCCGTCGGGCGCGTGGCCGACCGCACGCATCCCCGGCGCGAGATCTTTCACCGCCTGGTGGTGCATGGTGTTGCCCATCACCGTGTTACCGGACAGACGCTTGGCCAGCCAACTCGTCGGCTCCAGGGCGATGCGGTGGCTGAGCAGATCCCACTGGCGGGTTGTGTAGTTGGCCTGATGGTTGAGCGCCTCGGGTAACTGGCTGGGTACGTCCTGGTAGAGCGTGCCGCCAAAGGCCACATTGATCACCTGGATGCCACGGCAGATTCCCATCAGCGGCTTCTTGTCCTCGTGCGTCCAGCGGGCCAGGGCTATCTCCACCACGTCGCGTCGGCGATCTACATCGCCCAGGTGCGCGTGGGGTTCCTCGCCGAAGAAGGTCGGATCCACATCGTCGCCGCCAGGCAGCAGGATACCGTCGCACATGGCGTAGAGCGTCCGCACCACATCCAGGTCGTCGCTGATGGGGATGAGCAGAGGGACGCCGCCGGCTGCCTCCATTGCCCGCAGGTAGGCGGGGCGCACGGCCATCAGGTCGCTCTCATTCCCGTCTCGACAGTTCATGCACGAGATACCAATAACAGGTCGTTTCATCGAATGTCGTGCCTTAGCTCGCGGGGAGGATGAAGCTGAATGTGCTACCCTTGCCAATGGTACTCTCGACCCAGATGCGCCCGCCGAGCAGTTCGACCAGCGGTTTCACGAGCGAGAGTCCGAGGCCGGTGCCGCCCGCCTCAATCTTGAGCGGGTTCTCAGTGCGATAGAAGCGGTCAAAAATGCGTGCCATCTCTTCGCTTTCGATACCCACGCCCGTATCGCGAATGTTCATCTGGGCGTAACGCTTGTTCGGCATCACACCGGCCAGCACGTGTTCAGGCAGATCGGCGAGATTCGCCTCGTGAGCCTCGATCCAAATCTTCCCGCCCTTCGGCGTATACTTCACCGCGTTGGAGAGTAGATTGAAGAGGATCTGGTGGAGTCGGTGGGCATCGGCGCGTACCAGGGGCAATCCCGGCGGGATGCTAATCGTCAGATCGTGACTGCGCCCGTTGATTGCTGACTGAAGCTCCGACATCACACCACTGAGCGCCTCGGCCATATGCAGCGAGCGCCACTCAATATCGATGCTCCCCGACTCGATCTTCGTAATATCGAGGACATCGTTGATCAGGGCGATCATCCGCTCGGTGTTCGTGTGAATGGTACTGACAAACTCGCGCTGCGTCTCGTTGAGTGGGCCGAGGCCGCCCATACCCAGGAGTTGGGTGAAACCCTTGATCGCGGTCATTGGCGTGCGCAACTCGTGCGACATCGTGCCGATAAACTCGGTCTTCAGCCGGTCGGCCTCGATCTCACGGGTAATATCGCGCACCACCAGCAGCGCGCCAAGCATCTGTCCGTCTTCCTTGAGTACCGGCCCCATCGTCAGGCTGGCCACGCGCACACCCACCTTCGTCGTGGAGGTAAAGATACGTCGCTGCTCACTTGCATCGAGTGGACGAATGAGCAATTCAGCCAAGGGCATATCGGCGGAGCGTGAGCCAAGGTAGCGCGCAATAATATCGTGCAGGTTCCAGAGCAGGAGATCCTCGACACTCCGCCCGAGAATATCGCTGGCTGCCTGATTTGCCATCAGGACGGAGCCGTAGAGGTCACAGACGATCACACCATCCGAGAGGTTCTGGAGGATAGCCTCGATCTGACTGGACTCTGTCTGTTGGCGGTCGAGCAACTCATAGCGCCGCTCAGCCTCGGCGCTGATCATCTGGAAGAGGTTCGCGTTGTTGATGCCGATGGCAATGGGGCCAGTACAGGCGTTGAGCATGCGCAGGTGGCCCTCCTGGAAGAATCCCGGCTCGCGGTGCGAGATCGTGATCACCCCCAGCACGTCGCCCTGCATCAGCAGTGGCACCGCAATCATTGACCCCTCACGTTTGCGCAGCGATCCGCCGGGGATGGAAACCCAGCGATCATCGACGCTGATGTCGTTGATCAGGGTACCCTTGCGTTGTTGGGCGACCCAGCCGGCGACCCCCATTCCAATCGGGAAGCGAATATAGTTGCCGGGGTTTGCCGGTACGCCATAGACGGCGCGGGTGACCAGCAGGCTACTATCATCCTGCTCAACCAGCATAATCGAGGCGTGTTCGGCCTGGGAGATATTGGCCAGCACTGTGAGCGAGGTATTCAGCAGTACGCTCAGATCGAGGGTGCTGCTCACCTCGACCGAGATCTCATTGATCGTCGCCAGGCGATCCTTCTCTGTCTGAAGCTCGCGGGTGCGCTCCTCCACCCGCTGCTCAAGTTCGACATTCAGCGAGCGCACCTCCGTGTAGAGATTGGCATTCTGGATGGCAATCGCCGCCTGACTAATCACGCCCTGAACCAGATCCTGCTGGTAACGCAGTTGCTCCACCGGGTTGGGATCCTGAAGCGTCACGACTCCGATCACCTTATCGTGCAGCAGCATCGGCAGGGACATGACGCCACACCCGCTGCGATACCACGCTCCCTGCAATGTTGCATCAGGCGTAATCTCAAACTGGATGCGTCCGGTGCAGAAGGCGCGGATCGCCAGATCACCCGACTGTGCGCAGCTAATCTGGATGCCCAGGGTCGGATCAACATCCTCACCACAGGTGTAGGTTGCCACAAGCACATCCGCCCCAGCGGTAGGCGGCATCCAGACCGCGATATGGACAACGCCGGTGAGTCGGTGCAGGCTGGTAGCCACGAGATCGAGCAACTGGTTATGATCCAGGCTGGCCGAGAGGCGCTGGGAAATATCGTTAAGCGCCTTCAGTTGGAGAGCGCGCCGGTCGGCGGCAGATGAGGCCGAGTCGAGGCTCTCGGCGATAAACTCGCGCTCGCGAAGCGCAGCGGCGTTATGGGCAACCCACCCATCAGCGAAGGTGCCGATCACATGCTCGAAGAGGACATCAAGCTCGTCGATCATCTCCAGGACGTAGGCTGGATCGCTCACCTGATGTCGCAGGATCGTGCGGATCGTGCGGCGAAACTCGAAGGCGCGGCGCAGCCGCTCGTTCAGAGCCTGGTCGCGGATATCGTCGCTGTGGCTAATCGCACGGATGCGCTCGTTGAGAACTTCATAACTGCCCTCGGCGGCGAGTACCAGCATATCGTAGAGCTGCTCGACGCTCACCGTCGTTTTGCTGAGAGTGAGGATCACGCCACCGTCATTCGATGAGTCACCATACATGGGTGAAGCTACAGACTCCCCGATCAGATCAGCCCACTGGGCGATCAGATCGAGGCGATGAGCGGACAGCCATGTGGTGAGATCGGTACTCATCGGTATGCTTACTCGCTGATACGAACGACCACCACCGTAGCATCGTCGTTCATCTTCCCATAGCGACTCAGGATCAGATCGGCGAACATCTGTGGGGGTTGATTATGATTCACGTGGGTGTCAAGGCCAAAGCGGCTAGAGATGCCGTCGCTATATAAAACGAACGTATCTCCAAAATTATAGGCATAGGTCATCTTCAGGAGGTGCGGGAGGCGGTATCCGAGGATGCCGTTTTTCGAGATCGGCTTGATCGACTGGCTGCTGTAGACCTGGGCACCGATATTCCCTACCCCGACATAGGTAACGCTGCGATGCAGGAGATCGAAGGTGAGGATGCCGATCACCGCCCCGCGTGTATTGTGCAGCGCGGTATGGGCCAGACGGATCAGGTCGAGGGGCTCGGAGTCGAGCCTGGCGCGGATCACCGTTGCGGCTCCTTCGGCGGCGTGGGCGGCCTCGATGCCGCCACCAAGCCCATCGATCACTGCCACCTGGAGTCCACTGGCATCAAAAGGTTCAACCACAAAGACATCGCCGCTTACCGACTGGCCTTCCTTCGGGCGACACGCGGCTCCCCAGCTAACGCTCATAGATCGATCTCCGAGACGGCATGAGCCATTTGATCGCATACACGCGGGTGCCTACGCCCACCTCCGTCTCAATATGAAACTCGTCGGTCAGGCGGCGTATACCTGGGAGGCCGGCCCCGAGGGTGTGTGCGGTGCTGTAGCCATCCTGCATCGCCAGATCGACATCGGCTATGCCCGGCCCGCTGTCGGTCGCTTCGATCCCCATGCCTGGGCCACATGTTGGGTCATCGATCAGGCTAAATGTGAGCATTCCGCCACCGGCGTGGGCGAGCAGGTTGCGTGACAGTTCGAGGATCACGATCTCCATGCGGGTGCGATCAACAGGCTTGAGGTTAAGCTTTTCAGCTACTGCTCTACCCCGGCTCATCGCCAGGTAGACATCAACCTCCCGCTGGATCGGGCACTGCACTGTCTCCATGATGAGGTCAGCCTCGTGTTCACGTGTGATCACAGTGGGCCGTTCGTGGGGAGTTTGCGGGCTGTGGGTTCCTGCTTGTCCACTGAATCGCGGGAGTACATGAAGCACCCTCTAGCGTCATCTGCGCCCATGATCCCTTTTGGCGAGGACGCAACAGAATCGTCGCAACGCCTCTCCGTAGTACCGTCAAGCAGGATTGAACCACGCATTAGGCATGTTTCAAAATAGGCACATTCAGCCTGACAATTCAGCGATGAGGCGATGAGGCGATGAGGCGATGAGGCGATGAGGCGATACGGAGCGCCTCACCGCGTCATCGTTTCGTCGCTGAATTGTCAAGTTGGTTTGAACCACGCCTTTACGCATATTATAGCATGCTCCATGCAAAGCACCCGGCGATCAGTCCAGGGCTGGTGCAAAATCACCCGCCCGGTGTCACACTGAACACCTTCATTACCCAGGAAGTAGGCGTGGCACACGAAGAAGCTCTCTTCGTTGTAGTCGCTGTCGATGAACCAGCAGGCGATCTCGTCCGGGCCACTCGACCGCACCTCGCCCGACTGGGATAGAGGTGCTTTCCAAAGTCCTCGGAAAACCCCTGCCGTTTTGATCGGAGACAAGGTTCGCAGATACTTTACAGTTTGTCGCCGGGCAGCCCTCACCCCCCAGCCCCCTCTCCCCGTGAGGGAGAGGGGCAGGGGGTGAGGGTCGCACAGAACGGTAAAGTAAATGTGCCAATCCTGAAACCATGTCGGAGACAAAATAGCCCCAGGTTGCGGAGTCCCGTGAGGGTTCCGTAACCTGGGGCTGGCTTTGCCTGCCCTCCAGATCTCTCCGCACGAAATCTGCCGCATTCCGCACGAAATCTGAGATCCGACACCCTGTATTAATACAACCCCAGCTCTTCGCGGGCGTCTTCCGACATAAGCGACGGGTTCCAGAAGGGCGTCCAGACCAGGTTAATCTTCACGTCCTGGAGAGCTTTGTAGACATCGGCGAGGGAGAGTACCTCACGGCGAACTTGTTCGATGATCTGCGGGCCAGCCGGACACGCTGGGGTGGTCAGGGTCATGTCGATGTCCACAACGCGGCCATTGTCCAGCACATCCACGCGGTAGATCAGGCCGAGGTTCACGATATCGAGTCCAATTTCGGGGTCAACCACGTTCCTCAGAGCGGCGCGCACCATATCTTCCGTAATCATAGCTTAACCTCATCTTTAGACATGGTTTAGAACAGTTTTACCGTGTGGCGAGGACGCGAGGACGCGAGGACACGAGGACGCGAGGACGCGAGAACGCGAGAACGCGAGAACGCGAGGACGCGAGGACGCGAGAACGCGAGAACGCGAGGACGCGAGAACGCGAGAACGCGAGGACGCGAGAACGCGAGACC
>CAIRFY010000536.1 GCA_903877945.1 uncultured Oscillochloris sp.
AGGGCAACAAACAAGCGGGGCGGCGCTCAGCGCCGCCCCGCTTTTTTGTTCCTACTCGCTCCATGTTGTCACCCGATTCCGCCCGGTACTCTTGGATGTGTAGAGAGCCTTGTCGGCTTTCATGATGATCTCTTCCGCCTCTCGCCCATGAATAGGGTAGGTTGCCACCCCAAAGGACATCGTCGCCCTGATGTCTCTTCCTTCATAGTGGACGCAGATCTGCGCACACTCTTGCCTGATCTCTTCGGCACGTCTCTCGGCGGCGGCGGCGGTTATTCCGGGCAACACCAGCAGGAATTCCTCACCGCCATAACGACAGGTGAAATCTGATTCGCGAGCGCACCGTCGCATCAACTGAGCAATTTCCACCAGAAATTTATCGCCAGCGTGATGCCCGTAGGTGTCGTTGATTTTCTTGAAGTGATCAATGTCGGAGATAATCAGGCTTACGTGGTGGTTCTCGCGCTCAGATCGGGCGATTTCGCGTATCAGCGTCTCGTTCAGATAGCGCCGGTTGTACAGCCCAGTCAGTGGGTCGTGCAAGGCTTGTTTACGCAAATCCGCCTGCAACTTCTCCACCTCCATCACGCGCAATGTCAATTGTTCATTGACCGTTTTCAGTGCCTCTTCGACATGCTTGCGCTCGGTAATATCCTCCTTGACTGCCAGATAATGGGTGGTTACTCCCTTCGGATCGATGATCGGAGAGATGGTGGCCGCCTCGTAGTAGTATGAACCATCTTTTCG
Source organism: uncultured Oscillochloris sp. (assembly GCA_903877945.1). Classification (GTDB taxonomy): domain Bacteria; phylum Chloroflexota; class Chloroflexia; order Chloroflexales; family Chloroflexaceae; genus Oscillochloris. The sequence goes on from CAIRFY010000536.1 coordinate 748, forward strand.
GCGATTCACAAACTCGCCATGCCATTCTTTTCCGGCGGTAATGGTATCCCATAATTGGCGGTGTGTCCCGAGCGGCGTTCGATCTGTTTTCAGAATGCGCGGATTCTGACCAACGGATTCTTGGAAGCTATAGCCAGTAACCTGGGTAAAGCGTGGGTTTACATACTCAATAATCCCATCCAGATCGGTGATCACAATTGATGAGGGACTTTGCTCAACGGCGCGGGAGAGTTTACGTAGTGCTTGTTCAGCCTGCTTGTTTTCAGTGACATCAATCGTATTAAAGCAAACGCCAAGAATATTACCGTTCTCAGTGTGCGCGGGACTATAAATAAAAGAAAACCAATGCTCTATTCCAACCGCTAAGACAAAGGATTTTTCTACGGTGATAATTTCACCTTGCAGAGAACGATTAAAATCATCATTGAACTGTGCGATATCGCGATCCAATACGAATGTGAGCATTGAATCGCCCTCGTGCATCTCTCGGTCGAAGACAGCACGTGCATTCTGTGCCGCCACACGATTAAACGAGAGGATATTCGCAGCCGTATCCATCAAAACAAAGGATTGCTGGGTAGACTCCATCAGAGCCAGCAAACGGACTTGTGAGTTTTTCAGTGCACGTTCCACTCGCATTCGTTCTTCAATCTCTTTCTCTGCGCGTTCCAGTGCCTTCCGTGTGGTTTGGAGCGTAAAAAGAACCAAGCTACCGGTAATTCCAAACATGCCCGTATAGGTCAACCACTGGGTAAGCGTGACCGTGTAATCGGGCGGGGGTAGCAGCCCAGCATTTTCTGCCAGGATTAATCCCAGTACAGAGAGCGAACCTGCTATAGTCGAAATCAGAATGCCGCGTATTTCAAAGAGCAACCCAAAAAGGATCACCATAAACAAATAGAGGGAGGTTGTGGGGGTGCGAATGGTGCCTAGCGTGGCGCTAGCCAGGGTTATCCAAAAAAATCCAAGGATCGACAGCACGACCTCCACCCGTCTGAGATTCCCGCGCTGTAGCCAGTAGCGCGACAGCAAGGCGGTAAAAATAGCGAGAATGTCAACGAGAATGACACTGCTCGGGGTTTTTCTCCCAAGCACATTGCTGACGGCGAGCAGCAGCAGATAGATGATGATGCCGTTGATTATCATATTGAGCAATATGGCGCGGCGCGTTTTCGCCTCGTCACCAAAAAAAATGGGCGGTGTAAGCCAGCGTGTGATCCGGGCCTTCACAGGTAGGTTCTTTCTTTTAATGTTTTTTCAACATTTGACGATGGTTTCACCAGTCTAACACAGCAAGGTAACTAATCGTCTCAATCCTCGCCCGATGCGCTCCATCTGTGACCTCCCCCGATTGTGGTATGCTTAACGTGATTTTGATACGACAACCCTGCGAGAAGAGGATCGCGCCCCGGGCGCGATGTGAGCCATGCTAGACATTCAAGTTGCAGTTGCGAAGGTGGCCTACCACGGCGGCGGCGAAAGCGGCGACACCCTGGAGACGATTGAGCGGCCCGGCGGCGGCTTCTCGTTTGTGCTGGTAGACGGACAGGGTACCGGGCGCGGCGCAAAGACCCTGAGCAACTTGCTGGCCACGCGGGCGATCTCGCTGCTGAAAGATGGTGCCCGCGATGGTGCCGTGGCCCGCGCTGTCCACGATTACCTCTATACCTACCGCATGGGCCAAGTGGCGGCCACCCTGAATATCCTCTCGGTAGACTTTCAGAGCGGCAAAATCTTGATCTCACGGAATAATCCGGCACCCTTCTTTGTGATCGACCCGGAGGGGATCAAGAGCTACAACGAGCCCTCGATGCCGATTGGCCTCCAGCCAATGATCAAACCGCTGATCACGGAACTGGCTGTGCGACCCCACACCTACGTGGTGATCTTTACCGATGGGCTGCTGCGCGCAGGCGAGCGCTATGGCGAGGATATTGAACTGCTCAACTACCTCTCGGCCTGGCCGGTGATGGACGGACGCAGCCCCACCGATCTGTGCGAGGGTATTCTGCACCGGGCGATGGAACTTGACCACGGCGAACCCAGCGATGATATGAGCATTTTAGTGCTGGCCGTACTTCCCGGCGCTGACGTAGGCAGCGTTCGCCGACTCTCTGTCAGTGCGCCTTTCGAGGAGCCCACGTGGCCCTCGCCCATGTAGGGGTATGTAGGGGCGGCTCGCGAGCCGCCCCTACGCATATCTATGAATCGTGATCCTGCCTCCAATCACGCCCGCCGCGCCCGCGAGCGGGTCGCCGCCCGCCGTCACGTCGCCGTTCACCAACCCGATGAGCAACGTGGGGGCTGCGGGCCACGGCTGCTTGGCCTGGCATCCGTACTTGCCGTCGTTGTGATCATCGCCATTGCTCTGGTCTTTAACTGGGCGAGAAGTTCCCTCCAGGCAATTCAGCAGGCCGACCCGCGCCACCCCACCGCCGCCACCGGCCAGCCCACTCCGCCCCTCGCGGCGAGCCTGCGCGAGCCGCTGAATGTTCTGCTGGTTGGCGTGGACCGCCGCCCTGATACGCAGGAGGGCGTGCGCAGCGATACGATCATCCTCGTCCATATCGACCCGGCTCAGGGCTGGGCGGGCATGCTCTCTATCCCACGCGACTCGGTGGCCGATATTCCGCACCTCGGCCAGCAGAAGATCAACACGGCCTACGCCTACGGATTTAGTCACGCTGCCGAGATCTACGGCGAGGGTACGACCCCCGACGCAGGCGGCGGCGCCCTGGCCGCCGAGACGGTTGAGGGGTTTCTGGGCCTGAAAGTGAACTATGTCGCCCAGATTGATTTCCACGGGTTTCAGCGGGTGGTTGATACCTTGGGCGGGGTGACGGTTGATGTGCCCAGGCCGTTGCTCGACCCGGCCTACCCGACCGATGATTATGGCTACGAGCGGCTCTACGTGCCCGCCGGTCTACAGGTGCTTGATGGGGCTACCGCCCTGCGCTACGCTCGCTCGCGCCATAGTTCCAGCGACTTTGACCGCTCGCGGCGTCAGCAGCAGGTACTCCGGGCCATCCTCGCCGAGATGCGCGCCCGTGGCATCCTCAGCCAGGTCACCCTGCTGCCGTCCCTGGTCAGCGACCTTGAGCAAAGCGTCAGTACCACCATGCCCCTGGGCGACATGGACACGCTGCGCGGCCTGGCCGATCTGGCCCAACGCCTTGAGCCCAGCCAGATCGTACAACTGAGCATCAACCCGAACGACGTGGCAGTAACCCAGGAGGTTGGCTCGGACATCTACTGGAACAAGGATGATGTGTCTGCCCTGGTAGCCAAGCTCATGGTTGGCCCCGCATCCACCGCCGAGTCGGCCCGCGTGCAGGTGCAGAACGGCGCGGAGGTGCAGGGGCTGGCGAGTCGGGTGACGGACACCCTGCGCGCCCACGGCTTCCAGACCGTTGATCCGGCTGATGCCATGGCACCTGCCGAGTACAGCCAGTTGATCGACTATGGCGGCCACCCGCAGACTCTCAAGCGCCTTGCGGAGCTCCTTCAAATTGATCCGCGCTACGTCTTCAGCAGCCCACCTCCCGGCACCTCTCCCGCCCCGCTGCGCACCGACATTGTCCTTGTTCTCGGCACAGATTACCGCGAAAGCTGGGGCATTCGGTGATGCAGCAATGAGTATCCGTTCACCACGCATGATTGGCGTTGCTATCGCCATCGCCGCCACCCTCGCCGGGCTGCTGCTGGCCTGCGGCCTCGCCGCGTTTACCGCGTCCGCACGCCAGGGCGCGCAGTCGTGGCAGCTCGACTCGCCGATCATCGGTGGGCATGGCTACTCGCTGTGGCTGCTGCCCTGCGACGAATTTAACCCAGGCCAGATCCTCCTCGGCACCGACCTGTGGATCTACAGCCGCTACCCGCCGCCCGGCCTGTCGATCCCCCTCGCCCCGGCGTGCCCGTGAATATCTGCCTAGACATGTTTCAATCCAGCGTGACAGTCTGCCGCCGAACAGCCCTCACCCCCCAGCCCCTTCTCCCTGAACGGGAGAGGGGCAGGGGGTGAGGGGGCAAGGCCGATGCGAGATCAGCTTATGTGAAAAGTATTGGGACTACAGCCCCGCCCCGCGCAGGGCAGCCCGGTAGATCTCGGCCAGGGGCACCCCGGCGGCGCGAGCCAGGGCGGCGCAGTCCTCATACTCGGGCGCGCCGCCCGCCACCGTCCCCGCGAGTAGCTTGCGCTTCACCCGCACCGTGCCCCAGGGCGTCTCCACCGCCACACTGTCGCGACCGGCGGCGCGGCGCTCGGTCATCGACCAGCGTACTCCCAGGCTCGATGTTTCGCGCAGGATGATCTCGGACAGGGGCGCGATGTCGTCTGGCCGGGCTAGGCAGGCGAGTTGGTAGGCCGGACGGCCCTTCTTCATCACAAGTGGCGTGGCCCAGGCATCGAGAGCGCCCGCAGCCAGCAGCCGCTCGATGGCATAGGCCAGCGCCTCGCCGGTAGAGTCATCCAGGTTGCAGCGTAGCTCGGCCAGATCCTCGTGCCCCTGATCTTCGACCACACCGAGTTCGCCAACCCACGCCCGCAGCCCGTTGAGGCGGGGGAACTCTTTTGCGCCCAGGCCATAGCCGACGCGCTGCACGCGCATGGGCGGCTGTCCAAAGCTCGCCAGTTCGGCCAGGAGCGCGGCGGCGGTGGGGGTGAGCAGTTCACCCTGGCTGTCGGGCGGAGCCGGGATAATCGGCGCGGAGACTTCGGCCAATAGAGCCAGGGTGGCGGGGGCGGGCACCGGCAGCGGGCCGTGCTGTGTACGCACCCAGCCACTGCCAAGGGGCAGCGCCGAGGCGTACACCTTGCGCAGCGCGAGCAGATCTAGTCCCAGACAGACGCCGACGATGTCCACAATGCTGTCCACCGCGCCGACCTCGTGGAAATGAACTTGGTCAATGGGAACACCGTGGATGTGAGCTTCGACACGGGCCAGGCGTGCGAAGACGCCAAGGGCTGTGGCACGCGCACGCTCGGGCAGGCGGCCGCCGACGAGCAGCGCACGGATCTGTGCCCAGTCACGCGAGGGCTGGCCCGCCGCGACTCGTACCCGCAGACGCGCTCCGCCAATCCCGTGGCTCTGCACACGCTCAAGCTCCAGGGTGTATCCGTCCAACGCAAGCCCCGTCAGTTCGCGCTCCAGAGCTGTCAACTCCAAACCGGCATCAAGCAGCGCGGCTAGAAGCATATCACCAGCCGCGCCGTGAAAACAATCGAAATAGACGACTCGCATCTCTTCCCTTTTCCACTGTTGACGAATCCTTGGAGGCTGTCTGAAAAGTCACCCTCCGGCCCTCACCCCCAGCCCCTCTCCCATATCTTTACCCACATCTTTTTTACCGCATTACAATGCGGTTTATCGGCTCCCCCGGCGGGCGACTGACGTCACCCACCCGCCCTTTCAACGAGATCGCCGGAGGCTTCAGCCCCATGCGTATCAAGTTAAGCAAACGGGAAGCACCTCGCGTATGATGGATGGTGATAAATATTTCATCAGCACAGGAGCTTCCCGATGACGAGCATATCACAGATCGCCGCTGCGATGGAGCATGTCTTGACCACCATTGCGCGCCAGGCCGCCCGAACCACGGGCTTCATTCAACGTCAACGCGCCTTTGATGGCGCACAGTTCGTGCAGACCCTGGTCTTCGGCTGGCTGAATAACCCGCTCAGATGGTAGTGGCGAGATCTCGATATGGTGGTGCCGAGGCAAACCACATGCGCGCCGGGCGAAAACCCTTCCCCTTCCGGGCGTGTGCTTATCCTCCCAGGGTACGATTGTAGCGAAAGAGAAACAGCCGCAGGCACACTTCATGCATCAGATCGGTTTTTGAAAACGAGAGGGTTTTGCGCACAAATCGTGCCAGGCGTTGACGAATGGTGTTGTTAAACCGCTCAATTGCGGTACGACTACGTCACCACGGTCGGTTGATGTGCTACGATCCGTCATGCGCTCCTCCTCGTCTGTGGGAGCGGTTGTGATAGACAGATCGTACCGTCTTTGTGAGGAGGGTTCAACTCGCTGTCAATTCATGCCCGCACCCAAAAATCCGTAATTGCTTGACTCTCCGCAGACCGTATGTTATAGTCGGCGCGTAGCGACCGTAGGAGTTGAGGAGGGTGATCTTATGCCGAATTTGGTCAACAGCTTCTCCTTCTATTATTTTACCAGCCACCCTATGGCCTGGTCGCTTCGCACTGTCTAGGAACTTCTGTCAATAGACAACTCGTTCAGAGGGCGTGAGGCAACCGGGCCTCACGCCCTCTCTGTGTTTTTCGCCACCCGTAAAGAGAGGGCGCTATGACTATCTGGTGCCGAGGTATTCGCGGCGCGACGACTTGCGACGAGAATAGCCGCGAGTCCATTCTCACCGCCACCCACGAGATGCTCCAGCTTATGATCGCGGCCAACGGCCTGCGGCCCGAGGATCTTGCCAGCGCGATCTTCACGACCACGCCCGACCTGAACGCCGAGTTTCCTGCCGTGGCCGCCCGTGAACTGGGCTGGATCGACACCGCTCTGATGTGTGGCCACGAGATGAGTGTGCCCGGCAGTCTGCCGCGCTGTATTCGTGTACTTGTCCACTGGAATACCGAGCGCCAAGCCAGCGAGGTGATCCACATCTATGCCCGTGGGGCCAGCAACCTGCGCCCCGAGCGCGCCGCCCGGATGTCGGCATTGTCCCCTCACCCCCTGCCCCTCTCCCTCACGGGGAGAGGGGAGATTCCGCACCAGGAGGAATCCGACGCTCCCTCTCCCGCTCAGGAAGGGGCCGGGGGGTGAGGGCGAAGATTTCTTAGTACGGGGAAACGCAGATGTACTCACGAACCGCTGAGGTCGCCCCGTGCGACCCACGAAAGCTCGTACCCGCGCCCGCCGTCGCCCGTAGCAGCTATGAAAAGCAGGAGGATCGCGCCATGATCATTGTGATGCAGACCGGATCAACCCAGGCGGATATTGACACCGTGCTTGAACGCCTGAAGGAGTACGACCTCCAGGGCCACCTGATCATTGGGGCCGAGCGCACCGTGGTGGCGGTGGTCGGTGCCACTATTCCATCCACACTGCGCGAGGAGATGGAGCACTTCGCTGGGGTGAAGGAGACGCTGCGGATCACCCAGCCCTACAAGCTCGTCTCGCGGGAGGTGCGGCCCCACGATACTATCGTCGATGTGCGCGGGGTGAAGGTGGGTGGCGGCAGTGTGGTGGTGATCGCTGGCCCCTGCTCGGTCGAGAGCGAGGAGCAGATCATTGAGTCGGCCCGGGTGGTGCGCGATGCCGGTGCGAATATGCTGCGCGGCGGTGCCTTCAAGCCGCGCTCCTCGCCCTACACCTTCCGTGGCCTTGGCGAACTCGGGCTCAAGCTTTTGGCCCAGGCCCGCGATGAGACGGGCCTGCCCATCGTCACCGAGGTGATGACGCCTGGTGACGTGGATCTGGTGGCGCGCTACGCCGATGTGTTCCAGATCGGGGCGCGTAACATGCAGAACTACCAATTGCTGGAGGAAGTTGGTCGCACTGGATTGCCCGTCCTACTCAAGCGCGGCCTCTCGGCTACCATTGAGGAGTGGCTGCTGAGCGCCGCGTACGTGATCGCCCAGGGCAACCCGAACGTGATCCTCTGCGAGCGCGGTATCCGCACTTTCGAGACGGCCACCCGCAATACGATGGATCTGAACGCGGTGGCGGTGGCCAAGAAGCGCACCCACCTGCCCGTGATCGCCGACCCTAGCCACGGCACTGGCAAATGGTACCTGGTGGCCCCGCTGGCCCTGGCCAGCATCGCCGCTGGTGCCGACGGGGTGATCCTGGAGGTTCACCCCGACCCGGATCGCGCCAAGTCTGACGGCGGCCAGTCCCTGAACCCGGAGAACTTCGCTGCTCTGATGCCGAAGATCGCCGCTGTGGCCGCCGCTCTCGGGCGGAGTCGCTAAGGGTGTTAGGCAATACCGCAAAACTCGCCCTGTGAAGCGTCATGTCATTCTGAGCGAAGCGAAGAATCCCGGCCGGGATTCTTCGCTTCGCTCAGAAT
>CAIRFY010000537.1 GCA_903877945.1 uncultured Oscillochloris sp.
CGACGGCAGCACCTGGGATGCGTGGGAGCCTTTTGCCAGCAGCCAGACCTGGACACTCACCTCGGGCGATGAACTGAAGACGGTCTATGCCCGCTACCAGGATGTTGCCGGTAACACATCCGCAGCGGTGACGAGCAGCATCACGCTGGACACCACTCCGCCAAGCGCGTCAGTGACTGCGCTGAGTACGTACCAATCCAGCCTGGCCTTCCGCGTTGCGTGGTCGGGAAGCGACGCGGCCAGCGGGGTCGCCAACTACGATGTGCAGATGCAAGACAGCGCAACGGGGATCTGGACGGACTGGATCAGCGCCAGTGCGGCCACCGCCGCCACCTTTAGCGGGCAGGACGGCCACACGTATGCGTTCCGCGCACGGGCGCACGACCAGGTGGGGAATAGCGGCGCGTATGCCGCATCCGACACGCACACGATCATTGACGTGACCGCGCCAATCGCAGACACATTGCTCATCAACAGCGGGGCCACCACCACGACCGCAGGCAGTGTCGCGTTGACAGTCGCCGCGACTGACGTGCCTGCGGGCGTGGCCCAGATGAGTTTCTCTAACGACGGCAGCACCTGGGATGCGTGGCAGCCCTATGCCGTTGCGGCAAACTGGCAACTCGCGGCAGGTGATGGACTGAAGACGGTGTATGCCCGCTACCAGGATGCGGTTGGCAATGTCTCGACCAGCATCACCGCCACCATCACGCTCGATACCGTGGCCCCAACCGGCTCCCTCGTGATTGCCGGTGGTGTCGCCATCGTCGCCTCTCCTGTCGTCAGTCTGACGCTCAGCGCCGCTGATGCGACCACTGGCGTGGCCCAGATGAGTTTCTCCAACGACGGCAGCACCTGGGATGCGTGGGAGCCTTTTGCCAGCAGCCAGACCTGGACACTCACCTCGGGCGATGAACTGAAGACGGTCTATGCCCGCTACCAGGATGTTGCCGGTAACACATCCGCAGCGGTGACGAGCAGTATCACGCTGGACACCACCCCGCCAAGTGCGTCGGTGTCCGCACTGAACACATACCAATCCAGCCTGGCCTTCAGTGTTGCGTGGTCGGGAAGCGACGCGGCCAGCGGGGTCGCGAGTTACGATGTGCAGGTACAGGACAGCGCAACGGGGATCTGGACAGACTGGATCAGCGCCAGTACCGCCACTGCCGCCACCTTCAGTGGGCAGGACGGCCACTCCTATGCCTTCCGCGCACGGGCGCACGATCAGGTGGGGAACAGCGGCGCGTATGCCGCCTCCGACACGCACACGATCATTGACGTGACCGCGCCGGTCGCGGACACGCTCTTGATCAACAGCGGGGCCACCACCTCCACCGCAGGCAGTGTCGCGTTGACGGTCGCCGCAACCGACGCGACTGCGGGCGTAGCCCAGATGAGTTTCTCCAACGACGGCACCACCTGGGATGCGTGGCAGCCCTATGCGGCTACGGCAAACTGGCAACTCATCGCAGGCGACGGGCAGAAGACGGTGTATGCTCGATTCCAGGATGGAGCCACCAACGTATCGTCGGTCATCTCCAGTACAATCATCGTGGACACGACCGCCGGAACCGAATACGGGTTCACCATCAATAATGGTGGCTTGTTTACCAACAACGTCTCCGTGACCCTCACGATGAGTGCGCGGCCCTACACCGCACAGATCATGGTCAGCAACGACGGCGGTTTTGCCGGGGCGATGTGGGAACCCTACACGACCCGTCGGTCGTGGCAGATCACCCAGTATGGCAGCTACGTTTTGCCGCGTGTCGTCTATGTGCGCTACAGGGATGTCAGTGGTGCCATCGTTGGCCCGTATTCAGACGATATTATCCTCGATGTCACCGCGCCGACCGGGAGCGTCAGCATTGCGGGCACCGCCGTGATGGCGCAGCGGCAGTTCATGAAAGTCGCCCGCACAACGCAGATGATCCTGGCGGGGAACACGGTCACGCTCAACCTCAGCGCAACCGATGACGTGAGCGGTGTCGGCGACATGCAGATGAGCAACAGTGCGGACTTCGCAGGGGCAATCTGGCAGCCGTACACCACGAGCGCACCGTGGATGCTTGATGCGAACAACACGGTCTACGTGCGCTTCAAAGATTATGCGGGCAACATCTCGCGAGCGAGTACGGCGACGGATCAACCCGCAACGCCGACGGCGACGGCAACGCCGACGGCGACGGCGACAGCGACGGCGACGGCGACGGCAACGCCAACCAGTACGGCGACGGCGACGGCAACTACTACGCCAACCAGTACGGCGACGGCGACGGCGACGGCAACCAATACGGCGACGGCGACGGCAACCAATACGCCAACCAGTACGGCGACGGCGACGGCGACGGCAACCGCTACGCTAACCAATACGGCGACGGCGACGGCAACCGATACGCCAACCAGTACGGCGACGGCAATCATCACGGTGACTCCAACCACCACGCCGACGGGGACGACTGTACCAACAACGCCGACCGGCACTGTACCAACCGCCATCAGCACACCGACCGATGCCCTACCGACGCCAACCGGCACGGTACCGACGCCAACCGGCACCATGCCGACGGCCACCGCAACCGCGACGAGTACGGTGCCGATGCCGACCGGCACCGTGCCACCAACTAGCACGGTGGTACCGCCAACGGCAACGCCAACCGCAATCCCGGCGAACGTCGATGCCCATATCGGTCAGACCTACGAGTTGGCGGGCAAGGAACTGTCCCTGACGATCACGACGGGTAACAACGGCCCTGACGACCTCGTGGGAGCCATTGTGGATGACCCCCTGCCCGAACCCGCGCCCGGCACCACCTGGACGTGGACATGCACCGCAACCGGTGGCGCAGACTGTGGCACGTCCCTGGCGCGTATGAGTCAGGTTCAGCGTGGGGCACCCCTCACCCAGACCGTCACCGGGACGGGCAACATTAAGCAGCGGATAGGCATCCTCCCGGTGGGCGGCGCGGTCGTCTTCACCGTGACCGGCACCCTGAACAACGTCCGCCAGTGGAGTAACACGCCGGTACTCGTCCTGCCGTCCGGGGCCGTCAATACGCAGGGTTCGCTGCCATCCGCCCCGACGGTTGGGTATTTCCAGGTGATGCTCCCGCTCATTCGGCGGTAGCGAGGGTTCGCCTTCCTCGTTTGAGGGAGGCAAGGGAGAAGGATTGCAGCAGGGAGCCGCGCTTCACCAGCGTGGCTCCCTCGTGTGTCGCGCAATCAACGCCATTCTGTCAAACTCCTGGTATGTGTCGCATGCGTACGCTCACAGTTCGCATTGATGGGGATGGTAGCCACGCCGCTCTACTGTGTGAGCAGTGGTGATATTAAGACGTTCCCTGTACAAAATCGCACATCAGGGCCACATGTGCTTACGATTTCAGTGCAGGATACGGTTGGGAACCAGCAAACTGTGAGCAACGGGTTTACCGTTCAGCGTACGTCAGCGATCTACCTGCCAATGGTTCGGCGCTCAAGAACTACGGTACTGATTTCGATTTTCGACCGCTAACCGGCGGCCCCAGACAGTGCAGAGCGGCGGGCCGTACAGCCCGCCGCCTGTGGAATCCCTCCGTGCATCAAAGAAGGTTTTACCCTTTCTGACGCGATACACGTGCTATACTCAGGCCGCCTATCCGTGGGTTGTGAGGTCATTCGTATGACACGCTGGTTCAACGTCGCCGGGCCGTGCCAATCCGATATTCACTATATGCTGCCCGCCGCCGCACGACTGCCAGAGGTTGCCGCGCTCGTCGCGGAGCGCAGCTATTTTGTCCTCCACGCCCCACGGCAGACCGGCAAGACGACGGCGATGCTCGACCTTGCCCGCGAGTTTACGGCATCAGGAACCTACGCGGTCGCCGTACTCTCCATGGAAGTCGGTGCTGCCTTTTCGGATGATCCGGGAGCAGCTGAGTTGGCCATCCTCGATGACTGGCGCGACGCCAGCGAATACCAGCTCCCCGCCTCACTGTGCCCACCCCGATGGCCCCGATCTACCCCCGGTCGCCGCATCGGTGCCGCGCTGCGGGCCTGGGCAAAGACCTGCCCGCGCCCACTCGTCGTCTTTCTTGATGAGATTGACGCCCTGCGCGATGACGTGCTTGTCTCGGTACTCCGGCAGCTCCGCTCAGGTCATAGCCGCCGCCCAACCGATTTCCCCTGGTCATTGGCGCTGATTGGCCTCCGCGATGTCCGTGACTACAAGGTCGCCGCAGGCGGCAGCGACCGTTTCACCACCGCCAGCCCCTTCAATATTAAGACCCGCTCGCTCACACTCGACACGTTTGATCAGGCCGACGTTGCCGCGCTCTATGGCCAACATACCGCTAACACCGGCCAGATATTCACTCCTGAAACCATCGCCCATGCCTTCGCGCTGACCCAGGGCCAGCCCTGGCTGGTCAATGCCCTGGCCAAAGTCGCGGTTGAAAAACTTGCCCCTGACCGCACCCAGGCCATTACTCCGGCGTTGATCGATCAGGCCAAAGAGGTGCTGATTGTGCGTCAAGACACCCACCTGGATAGTCTCGCCGAGCGGCTGCGTGAGCCCCGCGTGCGTGCAATCATCGAACCCATGCTATCGGGGCAGTCCCTGGGGGATATTCCGCCCGATGATCTGCGATTTGTCCAGGATCTGGGACTCGTGCGCCTGGAGCCGGGTGGTGGCCTGGTCGTCGCCAATCCCATCTACCACGAGGTGCTGCCACGGATTTTGGCAAGCACCGCCATCGCATCACTGCCCACGATCAGCCCCAGTTGGCTGACACCTGAAGGGCGGATTGCGGCACCACTGCTCCTCGATGCGTTCCTGGCCTTTTGGCGGCAGCATGGCGAGCCACTGCTGGGCACGTCGCCCTACGCAGAAATCGCGCCGCATCTGGTGCTGATGGCCTTTCTGCACCGGGTCGCGAACGGCGGGGGGACGATTGACCGAGAGTACGCCATTGGCCGTGACCGGATGGATCTCTGCTTACACCACGGCGCGGATGTTTTTGGGATGGAGGTGAAAGTCTGGCGTGACCGTCGGCCAGACCCGATCACGGATGGGCTGCCGCAGCTAGAGGGCTACCTCGCCCGGCTCGATCTGACCACGGGCTGGCTGATCATCTTCGACCAGCGCCGTGGTCAGCCACCCATCGCGGAGCGCACCCGGACAGAGGTGGTGGTCACGGCGAGTGAGCGGATCATCACGATCATTCGGGCGTAGCCCAGGTGAGGACACGGCGGGAGCGACCGTCCCGCTTTATGTCAAATTCCTCGTCATGTGTAACATATCAGCCGTGGCGCGACTCCCAGATCGTATACCTCAGACTGACACTGCCCCGCAGCTTTGCGCTCACAAGCAACGTACCCGTTACTTTTTCTTCAAAGGTGCGACGTACTCTATGAAGCCGCTGATGTTCGAGCATCGTAGAAGAACAAAGCACCAAAGACTCCGCTTCCTGATGTAGTACAATTGTCTGAACTGTGAAGCAAGCACGTATTCTATGAAAGCGCACACGGATCCGAATGCGACGGGCGGTCTACAGGCATATGAGATTGCGCGGGTTGATGTGGCGACAACGACGCACGACCCGACACCGATGTCTGATGCACGTGACGACTGCTCTCGCTCAAACGACCACAGCAGCCATTACGAACTCTTCGTCCTGATCGGTTGCTAGGGTACGATGAATGACGGGCGATTGATAGCCAACACCACAGCATTCCTCCATACCATGAGTTGGTCCCTCATCGCTTATCACAAAATCCGGCCTTTCTAGCAGGAACCGACACTGTGCTCGATGAAGCTGAGATCCTAGGTCGCGTCCACATTCACGATACAGATGCACTTGCTCAGATCCATAATGCCTACTATGGGCCGCTCTTTCGCTATGTCTCATTTCGCGTCGGCGACCAACATACGGCAGAGGATCTGGTGAGCGAGGTCTTTACTCGTTTTCTTACCGCTCTGCGCGATAAAAAAGCGCCCCAGAGTACGCTTCGCGGATGGCTGTTCGGCGTTGCGGCCAATGTGGTCAACGATCACCACCGCCACCGTTATCGCGCCCCTCAGGAACCTCTCGACGAAGCGATTGTGAGCCAGGAAGCCGGCCCTGATGAGATCGCTGAGCAGTCGGCCACCCGTGAGGATCTACGTCGCGCCGTAGCCACCCTCACGGGCGAACAGCAGCATGTGCTGGCGATGCGTTACGGCCAGGGGTTGCCGATCCAGGATGTAGCGCGGGCCTTAGGCAAGACCGAGGGTGCGATCAAACAACTTCAAGCGCGAGCGATTGCTGCGCTCTCACGTAAAATGGCGCCTGGGATGGTGGAGTGATGAATAACGAACTCGAACTTAAACTGATCCTCTGCCTCGACGCCTTGGATACCGGCGAGCCGATTACTCAGATCCTGGCCCGCTATCCCCACGACGCCGCTGTGCTTCGCCCGATGTTGGAGACCGCTGGTGCCCTGCCATCCCTTGCGTTTATACCTTCTTCCGGTGCCCAGATCACATCGCGCCGCGCTTTCCTGAACCGCGCCGCTGATATGCGCCCCGCTGCCGGGCGACGTTTCCTCGGTCTGCCTCTGCGCATGGGTCTGACTCTTGCGACGGTTCTCCTCGCCCTGGTGATCGCTGGCGGCGGGACGGTCGCTGCCTCATCGGCGGCTTTGCCAGGTGAGCCACTCTATGGGGTCAAGCGTGCCGCTGAGCATGTGCAGGTCGTCTTCGCCAGCGATAAGGCGCCGGTTGAGCGCGAGATCGCCCAGCGCCGCCGCGATGAGATCGGCTCACTGATGACGAAAAAACGTTCGGCTGATGTAGAGTTTAGTGGCATCGTTACCTCCTTCTCCGGTAGTACCGTGCAGATCGCGAAGTTCTCTGTGCAGGTTGATGCAAACACTCGGATCGATGGCGCTCTTTCTGTCGGTGCGATGGTGACGATCACCGGTCGTGTCGATGGCGAGACGATCCGTGCGACGAGGATTGCGGTCGAGATCGGTGGTACTCCTGTGCCCTCGGCAATGCCTACGTTTATGGCGAAGGCGACCTTGACAGCGACGGCAACGCTTGTGCCGACATCTACCCGCACGGCGGAACCCACGCTTACTGGTACGCTGGAGCCGATGGATGTCATCACTGCGTTATCGACCGCTGAGCCGATAGCGACCCGTACGGCGCGTCCGCAGCCGGTTGATCAGCCGACACCTTTGCCTACGCTTGCGCCCCGCCCCACCGCTGTGCGCCCCACCGCTGTGCCGACCGAGAGCCACGGCGACGGCCACAGCCCCGCCGTCCCGACCGAGGGCCACAGCCCCGCTGTCCCGACCGAGGGCCACAGCCCCGCTGTCCCGACCGAGGGCCACAGCCCCGCTGTCCCGACCGAGGGCCA
>CAIRFY010000538.1 GCA_903877945.1 uncultured Oscillochloris sp.
CTCTCCCTGAACGGGAGAGGGGGCTGGGGGGTCAGGGCTGAGTGCATCCTGATGTGTGATCGGATATAATCGTGGGAGCCTTTAAGAAATCATAGGGACGGCGAAGCCGTCCACACTCCCCACCGGGAAGCGGATATTGATGACCCTCCTGGCACCCCTGGGCATGTTAGCCCTGCTCACCCTCCCGCTGATCGTCTTGTTGCACATGATGCGTGAGCGGCGACGACGTGTGGTGGTACCCTCATTACTGATCTGGCAACTGATGCCGCGCCGCCAACAGGCCCAGCGTCGCCGCCGTCTGTCCCTGACCGTGCTGCTCCTGCTGCACCTGCTGGCCGCTGCCCTGCTGGCCCTGGCGCTGGCGCGCCCGCAGTGGCTCACAGCCCTGCTCGGTCGCGAGCAGCACCTGGCACTTATTATCGATACCTCGGCGAGCATGGCCGCCCCGGCCGGTCGGTTGAGCGTGAACAACCGGCTCGATGTTGCTCGCGCCCGCGCCCGCGCCCGCGTTGCCGAACTCGCCGGTCGCGGTACCGTGACGCTGATCGTCGCCGGGCCACAGGCCCGCCTCCTCGATAGTGCTGGCCCCGCCGGTGCGGATCGCCTCCAGGCCGCGCTCAATGGTTTGAGGCCCGGAGGGGTGGGCAGCGACATTGTTGGTGCCCTTGATCTGGCTGCCGCCGATATGCAGGGCCAGCCTGCCGGGCGCGCCCTTGTGATCACCGACGCCGCTTTGCCTACCCTCGAGTCTGATATGCGTCGCGCTCCGCAGGGTCTCGCCGTAGACTGGGAGCAGGTTGGCTCGGAGTTGCCCAACCGCGCCCTGATTACCTTCGCCGCTCGCACCCGCAGCGACCGTGGGCCGGTGCAGGTCTATGCCAGGGCCGCAAACTACAGCGAAGCTCAGGTCAGCAGCGTTGTCCGGCTCTATGGCGATGGACACCTCCTCGACACCCGTACGGTGTTCTTCTCGCCCCAGGGCGATGTCGAACTGACGTGGGTTGCCCCGGCTGGCGTGACTCTGCTGCGCGCCGAGCTTGATGGAACTGACAGCCTGCCCGCCGATGACACAGCATCCCTCAGCCTGAACGCGGCCCGCCCCCTGCGCACGCTCCTGGTGAGCAGCAGCCCTGCGCTGGTTGAGCGCGCCCTGCGCTCGATCCCGGGGGTCAACCTGCAAACAATCGCTCCAGCCGACTATGTGGGCGCGTCCACGCCCGGCATTGACCTGACTGTCCTCGACGGGACGTTGCCCGAGAACTGGCCGCCCGGCGCGGTGCTGGCGATTAACCCACCGAGCGATGGCCGGTTGCTTCGCGTGAGCGGAAGTACCGACAATCCTCCATCCGGTGCGGACGACCTACACACTGGCCCCGATGCCGCCCTTTTCGAGGGAGTGAGTCTGGGGAGTGTGAAATTTGGTTCAGTCCCCACCATCACTCCGCCCGACTGGGCGCATGCGCTGCTCTCGCGCGGTGAGCAGCCGCTTATCCTGCGCGGCCGCGTCGATCAGAGTGAGGTGGCGATCTGGAATTTTAACCTGGCAAAGAGCAACCTAACGACTCGTCTCGCCTTCCCGTTGCTGCTCGCCCGCACGGTACGCGATCTGGCAGCCGAGCCACTGCCATTAGCGGTGCTCACTGGTCAACTGGTCTCTCTCCGTCCTGACCCACGCGCCGACACACTCGAACTGACCGCCCCGGATGGGACGGTCAGCCGCACACCGATATCCCCCGGCGAGGCCGCTCAGGTTAGCCTGGCTGATCCGGGGGTCTACGCTCTACGCGAGATGTCGGGTGCCAACGAAATCTTCGCTGGACAGTTGCCGGTGAACGTCGGGTCGGCCCGCGAGTCCGATCTCACGCCACGTCATCTGCCCGCCGCCACCGAGGCTTCCCCCGCCGTCATCATCAGCGACCCCACACGCGATAGTCGCCCCCTTTGGCCATGGCTTGCTGCCGCCGCCCTGGCCGTGATGCTTGGCGAGTGGGCGTATGTCCACACCCGCCGCAACGCCGTGACAGCAGCCGATTAGAGCGCGGGTTTCAGAGAAGACTTCGCCTTCCCTGACCCACTCCTACCAACAATGATCCTGCGCAACCCACAGATGCTCTGGCTCCTGCTAATGCTCCCCGCCTTCGCCATGCTTTGGCGTTGGCGCGGGGTGCGCGTCGTGCTGTTAGCCTTGCTGCTGCGCATGGGCGCTGTGGCAGCCCTGGTGCTGGCCCTGGCCGATCCCTCGCTCGGCGCTGAGCCGCCGCCCGTCGGCCCGCTGGTGCTGCTCGTCGATCAGTCGGACAGCATCCCCCCTGCCGGGCGAGCATCCTTGCGCGCCGAGGCGGATCGCCTCGCGGCTCAAGCCGACGGCCACGCCCGCATTTTGCTCTTTGGGGCCGATGTGGTCGCCGCCGACCCGGCGGGCACACCGGATCGGGGGGCCGACCCGGCGGGGAGCGACCTGGCCGGGGCGATGCGGGCTGCCCGTAACCTGTTGCCCGGCGGCGGACGGGTGAAGCTGCTTTCCGACGGACTCCAGACCAGCGGCGATGCACTGGCCGAGGCCCATCGCCTGTCCAGCGCGGGAATTGTGATCGACGTGGCCCGCGTTGCCCCGGTTGATCTCCCCGACGCCGCAATTGTCGCGGTAAGCGCACCACGTACCCTGCGCGTCGGCGAGGAGTTCCCGATTACCATCGCTGTGTCCTACCACCCCGGCCCCGACAGTAAGGCGGATCTGCCTGCACGCCTGCGCCTGTGGGACGGCGACCAGATCCTCGGCGACCAGCAGGTCGCCCTCAGCGCCGGAGAGAACAGCTTTACGTTTCGCCATCGCGCCGACCAGCCCGGCATGATCCGGCTGCGCGCCGAGTTGGAGATCCCGCAGGGCGACACCTTCGCCGCTAACAACGTCGGTGGGGCAACCGCCACGGTCATCCCGCCGCCGCATATACTCCTGGTGACCGGTCGCCCCGGCACCGGCGTCGATCTGGCAGCGGCCCTGGAGCGTCAGGGCGTGCATACGAGCCAGATCGAGGCGTCGCGCCTGCCCTCGCTCATCTCCAACCTAGCACCCTACGACGGGATGGTGCTGATTGATGTGCCAGCCGCCGCGCTTTCTCTCGACCAAATGGCCAGCGTGCGTGAGTTTGTGCGCAGCGAGGGCCGTGGACTGGTGGCGCTCGGGGGCAGGAACTCCTTCACGCTCGGTGCCTACAAGGGTACCCCCCTGGAGGATGTGCTGCCGGTGAAGATGGAGCCGCCGCCACGCTCGCAGCGTAGCAACATTGCCCTGCTGCTGATCATCGACCGCTCGGCCAGCATGACCGCAGCCCTCGGCGTAAGTAAGTTTGCGATGGCCAAAGAGGCTGCCCAACTCGCCACTGATAGCCTCCAGGCCGATGACCGCATCGGTATTCTGGCCTTTGACACCAATCCCCTCTGGGTCGTGCCCTTCCAGCAGGTCGGCAGTGGGCTGAGCGTGGCCCAGATCCAGGCGCAGGTCGCGAACCTGCCCAGTGGCGGCGGCACCGACATTGAGCGGGTTCTCGCTGTGGGCCTGCCCACTCTGGCGCAGCAACCCATCGACGTCCGCCACGCCGTGTTGCTCACCGACGGGCGCTCGTTTACCAATAACCTCAACGCCTACCAGCAACTCGTCGAGACGGCCCGCGCCCACAAGATCACTCTCTCGACTATCGCCATTGGCCAGGATTCCGACACCGTCCTCCTCGACCAGTTGGCCCAGTGGGGCGGCGGGCGCTACTACTACGCCGACAAACCCGAGGATATTCCCCGGCTTACGCTGCTGGAGAGTGAGATCGCCCGCGCCGACCCGGTGGTCGAGCGTCCTCTGCGGGCCAGCCTCGCTGAGCCCCACCCGATGATGCGCGATTTTGCCCCGGCGGATCTGCCCGTGATCGACGGTTATGTGGCCGTCTCCGAACGCGACAGCGCCGACGTGGTGCTGCGCTCACCCGAAGGCGATCCGCTCCTCGCCGCCTGGCAGTACGGTCTTGGACGTTCGGTGGCCTGGCTTCCCGGCGTCGGTGCCCCCTGGGCCAGCCAGTGGTCGTCATGGCCTAACAACGACCGGTTCTGGGCGCAGATGGTGCGCTACACCCTGCCC